>JAICRN010000175.1 GCA_025937335.1 Microcoleus sp. TY_ISSM_2_bin.22 | reverse complement strand
CTTTTACCATTTTCAAGAACAGGCAAGATGCCTGTTCCACAAAGAGTGAGTTTTATTGTGAGGTTGGCCGGAGAGCCCGCCCGTAAAAAAACTATTGAAAATGGTGCAATATCTCAGTTAAATCCTTTAAATCCCGTACATGGCTCGTTGCCGAACTTCGTCCTTCAAATTAGCCGGGAGATTTATTGAAAATCCACTTCAACCATTGCACAAACGATCGCCAAACGCTCAATTTCCGCACACCCGGAGCTCGGTTGGCGGCCAGACTTTCAACCGAACGCAAGGCGGCGTATTGCAAGCCCAAAAAACTGTCTACCGGCGCGTAAGGCCCCCCCAAAGTAATCGCGCCGGCTGCGTATACCCGGCCTTCTCCGTTGCTACCAGAAGAATTCCGCAATTCGGGCACTTCAAAATCGTTGTTAACACTCAGCCGGCCCAAACCGTTGAGGGGAAGATTGTATTGAGCTACCAAATCGTTTAATAGGGGACTGGTTTTTACCTTAGCGTCCAAACCCGTAGCATCAATAATAAAATCAGCTTCTAACTTAATTTGCCCCTTGAGTTCCTTCTCCTGAATGTACGTCACCGTGCGGTTTTGACTGTCGCGCTCGACTCGCTCGACTTCCCCGAAGGTAATTTGATACCATCCTTGACTTAAACCTTCTTTGACAATCCGCCGCCAGTCGCTGCGCTGGGCTGTGGTAGTTCCGCCCCAGTCTGTAAGCAACTGCGGTCGAAATTCGGGGGCGGCTTTTTCCAAAATTACTCGGAGTTCCCCGCCCCAGCAAGCTTTCGGCCAGTTGAAAGGTTGAAATTCGTAGTGATTTTCCACGCTGCGCTGAGCGAGTTTAAATTTGTTGCCCTGGGGTTTGGGCGATCGCATCAAATGCAATACTTGAATGTTGCGGTTGCGCTGCCGCGCTTCGTAAATCCGCTGCACCACCCGCGAAGCGACAATTCCCCGGCCTCTAATTAACACGCTGCCGCCGGTCGCCTCCAATTTTTCGTAAACGCCGTCGTGGTTTTCGTAAGCGTTGACAACCGACTCAAAATCCTGGGTTTTTTCGCGGTAAGCTTGCAAATCGGGCAGAAATTGAATGGCGGGATAGCCGGTGGCTAAGTGTACGTATTTGGCGATTAAAAAAGCGTGGTCGCGGTGCTCCGCATTCGATCGAGAATAAGCGATCGCGTACCTGCCGTCATCTGTTTTGCGAATTCCCCGCACTCTACCGTAGCGAAACATCTGATTCCACCCGATACGGAGAATTTCCCTGTCAATAGAATCAAACACATTCCCCGCGCGAGGCGTATAAGTTTCGGCAAAAGTCGGTTCGGCAAACACCTGCCACATCAACTTCAACGACATCCCCAAACGCCCTTTCAGCAATTCCTGCCAAGCTTCCCGCAAAGCATAGGGAGGCCACCCCCAAATGTTGTCTGGACAGGAGTCAGAATTCGATCGCAGGCGTTCCCGCAGCGGAATTTGAGAATTCTGGCACAAACGGCGATAGCGGGCGTAAGGCTGGTTTTCCATGCCCAAAACCGCAATTCGATCTGTTTTCACCCCGCAAATTCTCAGCAAATCCACCCACATCAAGCTGCCTAAACCCCCGCCAACAGCAGCCCAATCAACTTCTGCCACAGGGAGTCCCATAGATTGGAGCGATCGCATTGTCACTTGAGAAGCGTGCAAAAATGCGATCGGCGGAAATTCTCCCCTACTACCTGTTTGAGGAAGCGGCGACACCGGAGGCTTGCCAAATGCGGGGTCTGGCCCATTGGTCTGCGGGTTAAAGAAAATGTGAGAATTGACAGACGGCGTTTCAGGGGAATTAACAGCAAATGAAATGCCGATCGCGTAGGGCCCAACTTGCAGCATATCCCCGTTTGCCAGGACGCACCGGGTTTGGCGAACCCCGTTGACAAAAGTACCGTTTCGGCTGCCGGTGTCAATCACTGCGATCGTGTCGCCTTTCCTGGCAATCACTGCGTGGAAGCGAGAAACTTGACTGCTGCTGAGGGCAATTCTAGAAACTCGTTCCCCGTTGATTGTGGCGGGCATAGCATCAAAAATTCGTCCCAAAGCGATGGGCAAGTCGAGTATCGGGGACCGACAATCCCCGGTAAGTGTATCGTTCCAAGTCAGTCGCAGGCGCAATAGTTGAGGATTCATGTCGTTGAGCGCGAAGCTTTAAGCTATCAGTTATTAGCTTTGAGGATTTTAGGTAGGAGACCGATTTTGTAAAAAACATTTTTAAGATGAATAGTCTTGGACGCACGATTCTTTAGAAACCGGGTTTTTTTTACAAACAGACTCGTTGTAGACCGCACCCAACCTAAAAAACCCGGTTTCTCGGTTCCGATGCGTCCAGGACTGGTGAATGTATTTTGCTCGTTAAATTGCAAAAAACTCACCTATTGCTTACTCGCATTTTCCCATTAAAGTAAATGCAGCCCTGTTGCTACGGTTAAGATATTCCTTCATCACTGTCAGCATTGCTTGGCCCAGTGCCTGCGCCTTGTCAGGATTTGCCTGCATTTGGCGATCGAACTCCATCATTAACAAACAGGTTGGGGCATCTGGAACAGACCAAAGTGAGAGAACAACACTTGCAACACCTGCGGTCATCAGAGAAGCAGACAATCCAATCACGCCGTCGCCAGTAATGATAGCTCTACCAGTATTACAGGCACTCATCACCACTAATTCAGCTTGTAGTCGCCAATCTAGGATTTCATTGGAAGTCAGCAAGCCGTCATCCGTTTGAGATGCAGCCTGGGCAATCGCCCCCGGTACTTCGCTCTCTTTTAATTCATTGAGGAAGCCGTGAGTTGCTAAGCTGTTGCGGCATTTAAATAGTCTGTCAAAAAAAAATCCAACTTTTGTGGGGTGGGCGTCCCGCCCGCCCTGAATATACAATTTAAATGCGCGAGAGCTTAGGTGAATAATTTTAGCATTTAACATCAGTTGCTTAATCGCGGATTCTGTTGCTTGTTTGCCAATTGGGAGTTGAGTGTTGAGAATTTTGCCAATTGCGATCGCTTCTTTTTCCGATCCTGGCTGCCACTAACTGCCGCCGCCAGTTGCCAATCTGAGATATTGCCGGATTTCTTACTATCAGTAAATTTTTTCCTTGTCAGTGCAATTGATAAATTTATCCTGTACGCTATCTCGGTTTTCGGGTTAGTTGCAATATTTGAATCGCTGGTGTTATCAATTAGTTTGTTTGGCTGTGAAGTATTTTGCATTGGGAGCATCTCATATTTGTAAAAATAGTTCTTCTGGCTCCTTGCTTCTGACTCTTTCCTTGCACTAATAGAGCCTCAAAAGTCCTATTTATAGATGGGATGCTTTCATTGAGATGCTTTCAAAGCTATCGCCCTTTCCGCTGCGGCAATTTCTAGGACTGTATCGGTTTTATGCTGAGCAATTAAAGCTGTTTCCAGGAAATCATAGGTATCAGCTTTCTTGCCAAAATTAGTAACTCGATCGGCATTCATCATTCCCACTCGCAGCGAATCCAAAATTGCGATCGCCCGACAGGAAATTTTGACGCAGATGTGTGGGTGACTCCCCTGCGCCGATCGCAATTTGGTCGATCGAACACCATCAAAATTTAAGATTCGCCTCGCCTGCGGCGATCGAGTAAAATCACAGCACTTGCCCGTCGAGGGGTTAATCTGCTAAAACTAACAAAGTTTGATGATTTCTGGGAAATAACATACATGGTTGCTACATCCGTCAAGATTAAGCACGAAGTCAAAGACTTGTCCCTTGCCCCCTTGGGAAAACAACGCATCGAGTGGGCCGGCCGGGAAATGCCCGTTTTGCGGCAAATTCAAGAACGCTTCGCTAAAGAAAAGCCTTTCGCTGGCATTCGCTTGGCTGCTTGCTGTCACGTAACCACAGAAACCGCTCATTTGGCAATTGCCATCAAACTCGGCGGTGGCGACGCCGTACTGATCGCCAGCAACCCCTTGAGCACTCAAGATGACGTAGCTGCTTGCTTAGTAGAAGACTACGGCATTTCCGTCTTCGCCCTCAAAGGAGAAGACGCGGCTACCTACGAACGTCACGTCTACACAGCCCTAGACCACCGCCCCAATATCATTATCGACGACGGCAGCGACGTAGTAGCGGCACTGATCCAGCACCGCCCGAACCAAATTTCCGACTTGATCGGAACTACCGAAGAAACTACCACGGGCATCGTGCGCCTGCGGGCAATGTTGAAAGACGGTGTGCTGACTTTCCCGGCAATGAACGTCAACGACGCCGACACCAAGCACTTCTTTGACAACCGCTACGGTACCGGTCAATCTACCCTAGACGGCATTATCCGCGCTACCAATATTTTGTTAGCCGGTAAAAATATTGTGGTTGCAGGTTACGGTTGGTGCGGCAAAGGCACGGCACTGCGCGCCCGTGGTATGGGTGCTAACGTAATTGTCACCGAAATCGATCCGATTCGGGCGATCGAAGCAGTGATGGACGGTTTCCGCGTCATGCCGATGGACGAAGCAGCAACAGTCGGAGACCTATTCATTACCGTTACCGGCAACAAGCACGTCATTCGTGCCGAACATTTCGAGACCATGAAAGACGGCGCAATTGTTTGCAATTCAGGTCACTTCGACATTGAAATTGATCTCAAATCCCTTGGCGCAAAAAGCACCGACGTGAAAACAGTCCGGTCTTTCACTCAAGAATATCGCCTCAATAATGGCAAGTCGATTATTGTGTTGGGCGAAGGCCGTTTGATCAACTTGGCAGCAGCCGAAGGACACCCCAGCGCCGTGATGGATATGAGCTTTGCTAACCAAGCTTTAGCCTGCGAATATCTGGTTGCGAACAAAGGCAAACTAGAGCCCGGTATTCACTCAATCCCCGTGGAAGTTGATAAAGAAATTGCCCGTCTCAAATTGGAAGCAATGGGTATTCACATTGATACCTTAACTGCCGAGCAAATTGAGTATACCAACTCTTGGACTTCGGGCACTTAATCATCGATTTATCTATCCCCACCGTAGGGACACGGCATTGTCGTGTCCCTACTTCTTCATGAACTTCCTTCTTCCAACTTCGGCATTCGGTCTTCCTGACATCCGTTACATCCCGTACATTGCTCGCTGCCGAACTTGCTTCTGCTATACCTATTACCAATTATTAAATCAAAATGGTTGAATGGATAACTAACACAATGCAGTCGATGGGCTATTTCGGAATTGGCCTGTTGATGTTTTTAGAAAATCTTTTCCCGCCCATACCCTCAGAATTGATTATGCCGCTGGCAGGATTCACGGCATCAAAGGGTAATAATATGCAGTTAGCACCGGCGATCGCAGCAGGAGTAATCGGTACAGTTCTGGGCGCGCTTCCTTGGTACTATGGCGGTAAATTATTAAGCGAAGAACGCTTGAGGAATTTAGCCGACAAATACGGCAAGTGGATCGCAGTATCGGGTGCCGATATTGACAAAGCAAATAGATGGTTTAACAGACACGGCAAGAAAGCCGTGTTTTTGTGTCGCCTCGTACCGGGAGTTCGTACCCTGATTTCCCTACCCGCTGGCATCAACAATATGCCTTTAATTCCTTTTTTACTCTACTCAACAGGCGGCACTTTTTTATGGGTAAGTTTCCTGACTTTGGCCGGATATAAACTAGGTGAGAATTATACACTTGTAGAGGAATATCTTGCTCCTGTTTCAAAAATAGTTGTGGTAATTATAGTCATTTGGTGTATTTTGTGGGTTGTGAAGAAGAATATGCAAAAAGAATAAAATCCTAGATAAATGCAGACACCACCAAAAACATCTGCGTTTATCTGCGTTTATCTGCTGTAATCTGCGGTTAAAAATCAATTTATCAAAACTTTATACAAATATTTAGAATTGATTGAAGTTTAGGCAGATAATCGTGGCAAAATAGGGAACATTCCTATCCGCGCTGTTAAGATATGTACGAAAAGATTGTAGCCCCGACAACAGGTTCTAAAATTACTTTCAAAGACGGTTCGCCGATCGTCCCCAATGACCCGATTATTCCCTTCATTCGCGGCGACGGTACGGGCGTTGACTTGTGGCCTGCATCTCAGAAAGTAATGGATGCTGCAGTAGAAAAGGCTTACGGTGGCGATCGAAAAATCAACTGGTTTAAAATCTATGTAGGCGACGAAGCTTGCGATGTCTACGGTACTTACCAATATCTGCCCCAAGATTCCTTAGACGCCATCAAAGAATACGGAGTCGCCATCAAAGGGCCGCTGACAACGCCCGTAGGCGGCGGCATTCGATCGCTAAACGTAGCTTTGCGGCAAATTTTTGACCTTTACGCCTGCGTGCGGCCCTGCAAATATTATGCTGGAACACCATCGCTACACAAAACTCCTGAACTCCTAGATGTAATTATTTACCGGGAAAATACAGAAGATATTTACCTCGGAATTGAATGGGCAAAAGGCAGCGAAATCGGCAAAAAATTGATTGAATTCCTCAATAATGAGTTAATTCCAGCAACACCAGAACATGGCAAAAAACAAATTCGCCTCGATTCGGGAATAGGTATTAAACCGATCAGCAAAACAGGTTCTCAGCGTTTAGTACGGCGTGCCATTACACACGCTTTGCGGTTGCCGAAAGATAAGCAGCAAGTGACTTTGGTACACAAAGGCAACATCATGAAATATACCGAAGGAGCTTTCCGAGATTGGGGTTATGAATTAGCAACCACCGAATTTCGCGCTCAGTGCGTGACTGAAAGAGAGTCTTGGATTCTCGGGAACAAAGAACAAAATCCCGACATTAGCTTAGAAGATAATGCCCGCCAAATAGATCCTGGATACGATGCTTTGACGCCAGAAAAACAAGCCAAAATTCGTCAAGAAGTCGCCGACGTTCTGTTTGCAATTTGGGACAGTCACGGCAGCGGGCAGTGGAAAGACAAGATTATGGTCAACGACCGAATTGCTGACAGCATTTTTCAACAAATTCAAACCCGACCGGCCGAGTATTCGATTTTGGCGACCATGAATCTGAACGGGGATTATTTGTCTGATGCGGCCGCCGCCATTGTCGGTGGCTTGGGCATGGGCCCCGGTGCGAATATTGGTGATGAATGTGCTGTTTTCGAGGCAACTCACGGCACTGCACCGAAACACGCCGGTTTAGATAAAGTCAATCCCGGTTCCCTGATTTTGTCCGGGGTGATGATGTTAGAATACATGGGATGGCAGGAAGCAGCAGACTTGATTAAGAAGGGTTTGGGAGCGGCAATTTCTAACGGTGAAGTTACTTATGATTTGGCGAGGTTGATGGAGCCGCCGGTGCCTGAGTTGAAGTGTTCGGAGTTTGCGGAGGCAATTATTAAGCATTTCGCCGATTGAGTTCCTCGGTGCGCTAACAATTGAGTGCTGGAAGCAGGTCAGAAAATCATTCCAATCCTGAATCAGCAGTAGCTTTAAAACAACACCGCGATCTTCTATGTATTGGTACACTTGCCAAGATAGGGATAGCGGTGTTATAAAGTTCTTGAGTCCCATAGCAATTATCACTGATTCGCGAACAATTATTAGGGTAGGCAAGCAAGGGGCAACCGCAGGGAAGTTCTCCTAAACCTACATATATCGCGAATTATGACAAATTGTACAGATACTGGAATTTTTATGAAAAACCAAGAGAAAACTGATAGGATGCGAGTTTTGATTCTGGCGGATGTTTGCAATCCTGAGTGGCCTTCTTTACCGGTGGTTGGATATAAATTTGCGCGTGCGATAAGCCATTATGTTAATGCTACAGTTGTTACTCAAATTAGGAATAAACCAAATATCGATAAAGTCGGGATGGGTAACGCTAAAGTAGTTTATATAGATACAGAAAATATTGCTGCTCCCCTTCAAAAGCTAACGACTTTACTAAGTGGCTCAAACAAAGCCTGGACTATTAACGCAGCGCTGGGTTATTTCAGCTATCTCGCCTTTGAGTGGGAAGTCTGGCAGCGCTACAAGCAAGAGTTGCAAAGCGGGCATTTCGATGTCGTTCACCGGATTACCCCGATGTCGCCCACGCAACCAAGTCCGATGGCTACTTGGAGTCCTGTTCCTTTTTTGCTAGGGCCTCTCAACGGCGGGCTGCCTTGGCCGAAAGCTTTCACAGCTGAGTTGAAGCGGGAACGCGAGTGGTTGAGCTATGTGCGAAATGCTTACAGGTTAATGCCTTTTTATGGCTCTACTTATAAACGTTCAGCAGGAATTCTGGCGGCATTCGATCACACGATCCTAGATTTGCCAGCCTCAGCGAGATCGAAGACCATTAATTATGCCGAAGTTGGCATAGATCCCGAATTGTTTAAGTTGCCCGAACGCTCTAGCAGCGAACAAGTGACGGTACTGTTTGCCGGGAGGCTAGTTCCCTATAAATTGCCAGAAGTTGTCATTCGCGCTTTCGCTAATAGTTCGATTTTGCAGCAGCACAAATTAGCGATCGTTGGCGACGGACCGGAACGTCCTAGACTAGAAGAATTAATCGCAGAACACAATTTAGGCAACTGCGTTCAACTTTTAGGTCAAAAAACCCAAGCTGAAGTGGGAGAATTGATGCGCCAAGCTGAGATTTTTGCTTTTCCCTCGATTCGCGAACTGGGTGCTGGAGTGGTAGTTGAGGCAATGGCCTGCGCTATGGCTTGTGTTGTAGTTGACTACGGCGGACCCGGTGCGTTGATCGAGCCCGATCGGGGGATTAAAGTTCCTCTCGGTAATTTTGAAACACTCGTAAAATCTTTTACCGCAGAACTCGAACAGCTTGTCGCCGATCGCGCTCGTGTTGCACGCATGGGCATGGCAGCCCACAATTACGCCATGAATCACTATTCCTGGGATGTTAAAGCTCAGCAGATGCTGCAAGTTTATCAATGGTTAGCAAGTCATGGCAGTGTCAAACCGGATTTTCAGCAACAGTCAAATACCTTGTGACCGCTCGTCAAGTTTAATTATCAGTTAGGACTTCCGCCGACTGCCATGCCGCGCTCAACGGCGGGACGCTTCTGCACGGTTTCTACCCAACGTTTAAGGTGGGGGTGGTTGTCGAGGGTTAATCCTTGAAATTCGTAAATAGCAACCCAG
>JAICRN010000294.1 GCA_025937335.1 Microcoleus sp. TY_ISSM_2_bin.22 | reverse complement strand
CATTACAGAAAGCAAGCGCACAGAAGAAGCCTTGCAGCAGAACTTGCAAATGCTCGACCTGGCAAGCGACGCCTTGATCGTTCGGGATATTGACGGCACGATTAATTATTGGAATCAGGGAGCCGAACGGATGTACGGCTGGACAAAAACAGAAGCCTTGGGCAAACTCACCACCAGTATATTTAAAACTATTTTTCCCCTGCCTTTTACAGCAATATCGGCACAGTTAGAAGAGCAGGATTATTGGGAAGGAGAACTAATTCACACTACCAATTACAACACCCAAATCACCGTATTCAGTCGCTGGAATTTGCAGCGAGACGAACAGGGAAAACCCAAAGCTATTTTAGAAACTAACAACGATATCACGGAGCGCAAGCAAGCAGAAATCGAGAAGCAAAGATTGATTTCGATCGTAGAAAGCAGCTCGGATTTTATCGGCACGGCCACCCTGGAGGGAGAGGCAACATACCTGAATGCCGCTGGAATAAAACTAGCAGGATTGCCAAATATTGAAGAAGTCAAAAACAAAAGTATTTATGACTTCTTCTGTGCAGAAGATGCTAAGATTTTCAAAGAAGAAATCGTGCCGACTACTGTGCGAGACGGTTTTTGGCAGGGCGAATTCCGCTTGAGAAACTTTCAAACTGGCGAAAACTGTCCGGTTGACTTCACCCTATTTACCGTCAAAAACCCAGAAACGGGCGAGCCTATGGGGTTGGCAACAGTTACTCGCGACATCAGCGATCGCAAACGCGCAGAAGAAATGCTGCGCGATCGCGAAAGACTGTTCCGAGCCATTTTCGATCAATCGTTCCAATTAGTGGGGCTGCTCAAACCAGACGGCACCGTTTTGGAAGTCAACCAAACAGCCCTCGCCGTCGCCGGACTCAGGCGCGAAGAATTCGTAGGCACGCAGTTTGCAGATAATCTGTGGTGGCAAATTTCCCCAGAAGCCAAGCAAAAAGTGCAAGATGCGCTCGCAAAAGCCGCCGCCGGCGAGGTAGTCCGCTACGAAGCCGACGTACTCGTGGCTGGGGGTGCTGTGATGACTGTGGACTTCTCCCTCAAGCCGATCGTAGACGACAGCGGCAAAGTCGTGCTGCTGATTCCCGAAGCTCGCGACATCAGCGATCGCAAAGCCTTAGAACGAGAATTAGTTTTGCGTCAAACCCGCTTTGACGCATTTTTCGCAGCCGCCCCGGCTTCAATGTTTATTGTTGACGAGCATTTGCGCTTCGTGCAAGTCAACGATAAATTAGCGGGAACCACCGGTGCCTCAGTTACCGAACACCTCGGCAAGACCTTGAGGGAAGTTGTACCAGAAAGGGTCGATACCTTAGAGCCGATGTTGCAGCAGATTCTCGCCACCAACCAACCAATTTTGAATATCGAAGTATCCTGTTCAACTTCCAAACAGCCCGGTATCGTGCGGGATTGGTTGGCTTCTTACTTTCCTTTACCAGGATCTGACGGCAAACCCATCGGTGTCGGCGGTGTGGCGATCGAAATTACCGATCGCAAAAAAGCAGAAGTAGAGCGCGATCGATTTTTTATCCTTTCTCTAGACTTGGTTTGTATTATAGATTTTGAAGGGAAATTCAAGCGCCTCAATCCCGCTTGGGAAACAACCCTCGGCTACACCCTAGAAGAATTGGAAAACCAACCTTTTATCAATTTCGTCCATCCAGACGATCGCGAAAAAACTACAGCCGAAGCGGGAAAAGTATACGATGGCGCCGAAGTACAGTTCTTTGAAAATCGCTACCGCTGCAAAGACGGTTCCTACAAGTGGCTGTCGTGGAAAGTGCGACCTGAAACCGAACAAAAGCTGATGTATGCAGTCGCTCGCGACATTACCGACACCAAACAGGCGATGGTGCAACTGCAACAAACAACAGCCCAATTAGCCAGTTCCGAAGAGCAATTCCGGCAGCAAAGCAATCTCTTGCAACTGCTAATAGACAGCATTGGCGACGGCATAATTGCTGCCGACGAAAAAGGCAATTTTGTGTTGTTCAATCCCGCCGCCCAAGAAATCTTCGGCACGGGTTCTACAGATACTCTCCCCGACGAGTGGTCGGCCAAATACGGTTTATTTTTGCCCGATGGAGTCACTCCTTATCCCACAGCCGACATCCCCTTAACGAGGGCAATTCGAGGAGAATCCCCTGACGACGTAGAGGTTTTCACCCGCCATCCAGGCAAGCCGGAGGGCCTGTGGATCAAAATTAACGGCCGGCCGCTCAAAGACGAAACGGGCGCACTCAAAGGCGGCGTAATAGTTTGCCGCAACGTCACCCAGGAAAGAGCTTCCCAGCAGCGAATGCAGCAGTTGGCCGAGGCACAGGAACGCTTGCTGCAAGAACTCAAAACGCGGCAAAATGCTCTCGACGAATCTGCGATCGTCAGCGAAACTGACCCCAAAGGCCTGATTACCTACGCCAACGACAGATTCACTCAAATATCTGGTTACAGCATGGGAGAACTCCTGCACCGCGACCACCGCATCATCAATTCCGGCTACCATCCCAAATCATTTTTTCAAGAAATGTGGGTGACAATTTCTCGCGGCTTGGCGTGGAAAGGGGAAATCAAAAATCGGCGCAAAGATGGCTCGTTTTACTGGGTAGATTCCACGATATCCCCCATTTTTGATACCAGCGGCACCATAGTCAAATATATCGCCATCCGCTTTGACATTACCGAGCGCAAAGAGGCAGAAGAACGACTGGAAAAATTGGCCGCCGAACGCAAAGCTGAAGCCGATTCTCTGACGCAGCAAGTCCTCAAATTGTTGGGAGAAATTAAAGGCGCGGCTCAAGGAGACTTGACAGTCAGGGCGGAAGTTACTAACGACGTTTTAGGTGCTGTCGCCGACTCTTTCAATTTCTTAATCAGTTCTCTGCGGAAGGTGGTAACGGGAATTCAAACTTTAGCCGAACAGGTAACATCTGCCACCGGCGAGTCGATTAACAACACCAGTCAACTCACCCAACAGGCGGAAATTCAAGCAGCAAAAATATCTGCCATCATGCGGGAAATTGAGCTGATTGTGAATTCGATCCGCGACGTGCGAGATGTTTCGGTGCGCGCCGAAGCAGTTGCCCAGCAGTCTTCTCACACGGCTGAAGTCGGCGGTATGGCTGTCGATCGAGCTGTCGAAGGCATTAACGGGCTCCGGTTGACGATCGCCTCTACCTCGAAAATGATGAAGCGTTTGGGCGAGTCTTCTCAACAAATTGGGAAAATTGTGACTTCGATTTCTCAACTTGCTTCGCAAACTAATTTATTAGCTCTGAATGCTACTATTGAGGCTGCCAGAGCCGGCGAACAAGGTTTAGGTTTTGCAGTTGTTGCCGAAGAAGTGCGGAAATTAGCAGAAAGATCGGCGGGCGCTACTGAGGAAATATCTGAAATTGTCGGTACAATTCAAGAAGAAATCAGCCGTGTCATGAAGGCAATGGAATCTGGAACGCAAGAAGTTGTGGAAGGTACAAAGCTCGCCAGCGAAGCTAAAACTCACCTGAATGCTATCATTGAAGTGAGCAGGGAAATGAATTCTTTGGTGCAAAACATTACCCGCGCGGCGGCGAAGCAAACTGTTTCGGCTGAGGAAATTTCTAACAGTATGCAGCAAGTGAATGAGATTGCGAATACAACTGCACAAAAGGGTTCGGATGTAAAAGCATCTTTGGACGATCTCTCCGGTTCAGTTGGTAAATTACAAAAGTCGGTGGCGAATTTCCGCAGTTAGTCAGTTGACAGTTAACTGTTGACAGTTAACTGTTATACGAATCACTAAAAACTATCATTGGGGTTTGGGAGGGTTCACGATTATCCTAAATGTGAAGTTATAGATAATCGTGTACCGGCCCCTACAACAATTACAGTCAATTAACCGGACATCATATATAGCAGTTCTCAATCTTGGTGAGGTATGCCCTATGCCCTATCCCCTAGGCCCTATCCCCTATGCCCGTTTATCGAGCGTGCACCTCATGATTACTGAGAAAGGCTATATGTAAAAACTCCCAACAGACAACAGACTCATATATATGAATGATGACGACTTAAACGAATTAATAGATGCTTTCACCGCAGAAACCCAAGAGTTTCTCCAGTCGATGGAGACGAACTTATTGGCGATGGAAGCTGCCGGGTTGAAAGAGCGAGAAGCGGCAGTTAAAGAAATGTTTCGGGCGGCTCACTCGATTAAAGGTGCGGGTTCGATGTTGGGCTGTCACAACCTGTCAGCGGCGGCTCACAGGCTGGAGGACTGTTTTGTCATTTTGCGCGATCGCACAGACTTGTCGGCCCTGGAACCGACAACTGTGACGGTTTTACTGCAAGGGGTGGATGCCCTCAAAAGGATTGCAACCGAATCAATTCACCACTCGGATGTCAGCACTCCAGATCAAAAGGAAAACTTGGAGACGATCGCCCAAATCCAAGCTCATTTCGAGCGTCAGTACGGCCCGCCACAACCACCGCCAGTTCCGGTAATGAGCAAGTCGGCGGCCCCGGAAACCCTAAAATTGATTTTTGAACATGAATTGCCACCAGTGTTCGATCGCCTGGAAACCGAGCTTTCCCAAGCTTCTGAGGCAGATTTGGCAAAAAGCGTGACCGCCCTCAACCAGGTTTACTATCAAATCTCCGGTTTGGCTGGAATGCTGCAATTGCCGGATTTTGGGAAAGTTGCCGAACCCCTCAGAGATTTGATCGACTCTGCAGACTTGACTGTAGAACGGTTGCAGTCCGAGGGTTGGACGATCGCCCAAAACTTGCAAACCGCACGCCAGCAGCTACTCGAAGGAAAGGCGATCGAAATCCCCCAAAACTCCCCCGCCCCCGAACAGGAATCAGAAGAATCGGAAACATCGGAAACCCCTTTTTCCTCCACTCCCCCACTCCTCCACTCCCCCACTCCCCCCTTTTCCCCCTCCTCCACTCCCCCACTCCCCAACCCGCAAAGGCCAACAATCCGAGTAGACTTGGAACGCTTGACAGAATTAGTGAATCTAGTCGGAGAATTAGTCATCAACCGTACAAATTTGGAACTTCAAGAATCCGAACTGCGCGGCGAAGTCAAGCGCATCCGCCGCAGTATCGTAGATTTAAACCAATTCGGCGGTCAGTTGCGAGAAGAATACGACAGACTGAGTTTTGGAGACTGGAAGCTGGCAAATCCCCACCCAGAAATCGGGAAACTTTCAGCACCAGAAACAGAATTCCCAGTTATTGCTAACAGCAAATCCTCTCAGGCAAATTCTTACTTCGATCTCTTAGAGATGGATCGTTATACAGAGTTCCACTCTACAGCTGCAGAAGTCATCGAAACTGCCGAAGCAATTTCTCAATCCGCCACCAAATTAGACACCTTAGCGATGAAATTCGAGCGCAGTACCGACCAACTGCGCCGTATCACCGACCAACTCCGCAGCCGCGTCATGCAGTTGCGAGTAGTTAGCTTCAGCCGAGCCGTCGATCACTTGCCGCGAGCGCTCAGGGATATGTGTCTCACATACGATAAAGATGTCAACCTGCTGCTGCTGGGACGCGATACAAAAATTGATGAAAGTTTGCTCGACGCCTTGCGCGACCCCTTAGTACATCTAGTGCGAAATGCTTTCGACCACGGCATCGAAATGCCCGAAGTTCGGCAGGAAATAGGCAAGCCGCCAAGCGGTCAAATTGAAATTGAAGCGCGCCACCAAGGCGGCCAAACTATTATTACTGTCGCCGATGACGGGAAAGGCATTGACCCGGAAATGATTCGCCGCAAAATTGTGAATAAGGGTCTGGCGACGGAGGAACAAGCTCAAGAATTTTCCATTGCCGAACTCTACGATTTTCTATTTTGGCCGGGTTTCAGCACAGTCGAAGAAGTGAGCAACCTTTCAGGCCGGGGGGTCGGCCTGGACGTGGTACGGGCTAATTTGCGGACGGTGCGCGGAACTGTAAAGGTTGACTCTCGCGTGGGAAAGGGTACGAGTTTTATCCTCAAACTGCCGCTGCTGCTGTCGATTACTGAGGCCTTGATGGTGAAGACCGATCGCAATAAAATAGCGGTGCCACTGGATGCAGTTGAAGAAATTCTCCACATTAAAGCTTCGGAAGTTCACACCGCTGGGAATCAGCCCATGCTGTGGTGGCGGGAGGAATTTATTCGTTTGGTGCGACTCCAAGATTTACTCGAATACAGCATTTTGGAGCCGGATGCGCCCTCTCCTGACCCTTTGACCCAAGACCACATTCCGGTGCTGGTTTTGGCTTCTAGCGAAGGAATGCTGGCGGTGGCCGTGGAACGGTTGATCGGCCAGCAGGAAATTGTGGTAAAACCCTTGCCACCTCCTCTGTCTAAGCCTCGCGGAGTTTTGGGGAGTACGATTTTGGGGGACGGCCGAGTCGTAACAATTTTGGATGTGGACGATTTGGTGGGTCAATCTTCAGCAAATACTTCGATAGCGCCTGTTTCCGGTAAAGCGTCCCATTTACCACCGAGTTCGAGTCAATCACCCCTGATTTTGGTGGTGGACGATTCTTATACTATTCGTCAATTGCTTTCTATGACGCTGACTCGGGCTCGCTACCGGGTGGTGCAGGCGAAAGACGGCATGGAGGCCCTCGAAAAGTTGCAAAACGGTCTCGATTGCAGTTTGGCGATTGTGGATATTGAAATGCCCCGGATGGATGGATTTGAGTTACTGCAATCGATACGATCGACCCACCGGTTTGCTAATATTGCCGTAGCCATGCTGACCTCGCGCAGCGGCGAAAAACACAGGCAAATGGCAATGGAATTAGGTGCTAATCAATATTTCACCAAACCTTACAGCGAAGCCCAACTTTTAGAAGCCATCCCCAAATTAATCAAAAATTAAATAATCCCCAATAACGGTAACGTGCCGAATGCCAACCTACTCAAATCAAATATTTTTCAACCTTCAACCTTCAACCTAAAATTAAAAATCTTCAATCTTCAATCTTCAACCTTCAATCTAAAATTAAAAATCTTCAATCTTCAATCTTCAATCTTCAATCTAAAATCTAATCTAAAATCTAAAATCTAAAATCTAAAATAGAATGACTCACGCCAATTACAATCGCCGATTTCGCAGCAAGAAACAAGGCACTCCCAGAACGCCTCCTCGAAAACTTGTTTCCTTTGAGCT
>JAICRN010000169.1 GCA_025937335.1 Microcoleus sp. TY_ISSM_2_bin.22 | reverse complement strand
GTTTTTTTGTTGGGAAGTTACAGCTTTACTAAAACCTCTTGCCATTGATAACACCAATAAACTACAATAAACTACATTAATTTTTACTCGGATTTAAGTGTAGCATATTTTGGGTTAAAGTTAAGATGCGTTTACCCTGGCATTATTTTCAACCAATTTTACAAATAGTAGTGAGATTAGCGTGCGCCAAGACTTTGCAGGTGACGAGAAACCGGGTTTCTGCGACAAATTTCGGTTGAGTACGAAAAATACACTCAGAAACCCGGTTTCTGAGATTAGCGTGCGCTCTAATTCCTGTTGTTGGGTGGCGATAAACCGGATTTTTTCACCTAATACCCCTGACTGTCATGGCATATTTTGGTTAAAAAACCCGGTGTTAAATGAAGGGAAAATGCAACTGCAAATTTTCCATTCATTCTCAAATTTTACATTTTCGGCTCAACCCAAACCGTCATACCCTCAACCCTCAAACCTTTGCCGCGAGTGCCGCAATATTGACCGTTAGCAGTAACCTGAGTATCGCCTACATTCTGAATGTGAGCCGTATAAAATACGTCGTATTTATCAGCTTGCGGCCCTGTCAGCCGCGCGGCAAATCCCTCAATGCGCTTCGCTTTGCCCCGGAATCCAGCTAACTCCCCTTCCGAGATCCAAGCAGTGTCGCCAACTCCTTCAACGTGAGCCATGTACTCCAAATTTAAACCGGGAACGGGAGGCTCTATTTTAATTTGAAATCCTTCCACGCGGCGACCTTGAGCTTTAGTACCCGCATATTCTCGATCGCTAAAAGTTCGATCGCCAATTCCTTGAATGTGCGCTAACACTTTTAAACCCACAGGTGTCGCTGTTTGGGAATTCGCAGACGGCGCGATCCAAACTTTGATGCCCTCGATCCTCAAAGCTTTGCCGCGAGTGCCGCAATATTCGCCGTTGGAGGACACCTCGGTGTCGCCGATATTCTGAATGTGAGCGCTATAAAATACGTCGTACTTATCAGCTTGCGGCCCGTTCAGCCGCACGGCAAATCCCTCTATTCGTTTCGCTTGACCGCGAAAACCTGCCAATTCTCCTGCGCCGATCCAAGGAGTATCGCCAACACCTTCGACGTGAGCCATGTACTCGACATTTAAGCCGGGAATTGGGGGATCGATATTAATTTGAAATCCTTCGACGCGCCGCCCTTGACCCTTAGTACCCGCGTATTCTTGAGCACCGAAAGTTCGATCGCCAATTCCCTGAATGTGTACCAAAACTTTGATTCCCAAAGCGCCCTCTACTGGCACTTGTTGAATCTCCCGAGGTGCCCCAAAGACAATGTTCCCCGAACCGGTTGTCTGGAGGGACTGAGGTACTTCCACGCTGGGAACAATAATTACCTCGTGCATGGGGACGGAAGGTGCGGGGGATTCCAAAATCTGGATCTGTGGCGCAACTGCAACTTGTTTCGGTGCCACATTTCCCGACGGGATGATAATGACTTCTGGCAAAGGTTCGGCGCTGATTTTTGGTTCTGGCGCTGGTTTAAATGCGGGTTCGACTTTTGCAGGTCCTGCTTTTGCCATCTCAGCAATGGTTAATTTGCCTCTGGAAATGGCGACGGCTATTTGTTTGCCAAAAGCGGCGCTGACTGTTTCTTCAAGAAAGACCCACTGTTCGTCGTCTAATTTGTCTTGCTGTTCCACCAGGGCGAGCACTGCTGCAACTGGGTGTTTGCCGCTGACTAAGGATTCTGCGTCGGAATGCAGTTGAGTCGGGGTTGATTCGGAAATCGCGCGCTGCAGTTCGCGGGCTCTGGCATGAACTGATTGTAAGGGTGCGAAGTCGCTTTGTTCGCGGTGGGCGATCGCCAATACTCGATCTAGAACTTTCAAAGCCGCGTCGCGAATTTCTGCTTTACCTTCGGAAGCTGCGGCAGTCTGGACTAAGTTTTGAATGTCTTTGAGGGAAGCAATTTCCCCCGGCGCGATCGCGGATTTGTTGAGTTCGAGAGCTTGTTTTTGGAGTGTGGCAAAGTTGCGGCTGTAGGTGGCTACTTCTTGCAGCAAGCTGTCAGAGGGAGGAAGGCCCGAGTCTTGCAGTTGTTTGGCTGCTTGTCCAAGGCGATCGGCCAAATTAGCATAAGTTTCCGATAGTCGGGCTATTTGTTGTAGCAAATCGTTATGTGCTGCTTCCATATGTCTTGCCGTAAATATTTAACTTGCTGATTATAGACGTTGAGCGTCTTCTGAAGGTAGAAAGCAGTAGTCATCAGCGATTAATCATTAATCATCAGTCAGATGTTTAAGAAAGATTTTCCCACTATGTCGCGATCGCATTCCGCCACTCCCCCACTCCCCCTCCCAGGCTCCTCCTCTCCTATCCCCCGCGTGATCGCCGTCACAGCCGTGCCAATACTTCATCACACTCTGCGACTCCGGCTGTCACGGCTGACCCCTAAAAATGTCACACCCATCAAGCAATAGCCGTCACTGCGGATTCTGTTAAAACGGTTGATACTGAAACTTCAACTAATAAAATTCAGAAGTGTTATGGTACTGATTCGCGACCTCGCCCAACAAGCTCTGCTCCTCGGTTCTCTAACTATTGAAGCCGAAAATCAACTGCGCCGGATGTTAACTACCACCAAGTATGACTTGGAAGACTTAAATGCTTTTATGGCTTTACAACTAGCAGTTATGTCTGGTTTGGTGAAACAAGAGTCTCGCGAGCTAAAAGAATTGGAAGTCTTTTGCGAGACTGGCTCCAAAACTTCCTCTTAGTAATTAGTTTGCTTTTACCACGTTCAACTTTAGTAAGGAACATTTTGATTATGCGGATTCGTGAAGTTGTACAACAAGCTCTTGTTGCTGGATATCTGAGTTTGGAAGCCGAAAATCAAATGCAGCAGATTTTTGCCTCCGCTAAATGTGATTTGGAAGATTTGAATGCTTTTATGAGCTTGCAGTTAGCTGCGATGGCCGGTCGTGTGAGGCAAGAGTCTTGGGAATCGATAAATTTTCCAAGATTTTCTCAAAGAAATTAATAGTTTTTATTTTAATTATATAAATTAGAACGGTTTTTATGTACAGAATAAATTTTAATAATTTAATTACCTATTTTTGAGAGTGCTAAAGTTATTGCGAATTGCGATACAGCACTTTTCAGGTTAGTGAGGTACACAACAGAGGTAGGGACACGGCAGTGCCGTGTCCCTACGGCAATAGAAGAGCAATCTGGGTGTACTTCATAAACGTGGAATCTGCTGTATATATTATTTTACATTAAATCATATAAAAAAATAGTGAACTTTATAGTAAGGACTTCAGTATTCACAAGCAAAACTTGGATGACTGCCAACAATTTTATACTCTAGCAAATGTTGAAGGAAGAAGAAAAAAGCAATCGACCGCTGATGTTTCAGCAATTAAGAACGTCCTCACTCTCGGGCGCGGTTGCTGTAAAAGTCTGGGGTACAGAACTTCTATCTGTAGGGTACGCGGCAGAAGAACACCTTACCGATATATAGCTTTTCTCAGTAACATGAGTTGCACGATCGATAAGCGGGCATAGGGCATACCTCACCAAGATTGAGAAATGCTATAAGTAAGGAGTCAAACCACTTGTTAGGTATCGTGTATAAGTGATTAACTGGACTTGCTATGAAACCGCTAATATTATGTCACCTCGATCGACCGCAATCAAATTTGTTGGTAGTTAGGACTTCATTCCTCATAAAACTGACTCAGAACGATCGAGTTTTCACTGCAACGCTATAACGGTTATTTTACCAGAACTTATATAATCGCTGAGACTATTTCCTGCGACTCTGACGCTCTAACTCTTTAATTACTCTCAGAACAAACAGCGACATTAAAGCGCCAATTAATGCAAGTTGCCACAAGCCGCATCCTGCCGCAGTTCCTAACGCTGCTGACACCCAAATAGCGGCGGCAGACGTAAGCCCGCGAACTTCAACTTTGCCTATTTCCTGTTGATTTTGCCGCAGGATTTCTCCGCCTCCCAAAAACCCAACCCCGGCAGCAATGCCTTGAATTACGCGCTCGATCGCCTCTCGTTCGTTTCCATTTTTACCTATTGCCAGCGGTATTAAAACAAACAGTGCAGAACCCATACTTACTAGCATATGAGTTCTCAATCCCGCTGGTTTGTGTCTGAGTTGGCGTTCCCATCCAATAATTCCGCCCACAAACATGGCTAGGCACAACCTTAATAGTATGCCTAGCCCATGATCGGGAGACCAAAAGTTAGCGATCGACAATGTTTTGCTGCAAATAATTAATCAATTGGAAGATTCCAATATTAGCGCAGCACGATATCCGATTGCAATCTCACTGCCAAATCTTGTTCCGGGCGAATCACGAGCACGTCAACGCTGCGGCGCCCCAACAACACTCCAGCTAAAGCGCCGATCCCAGCGCCTCCCAATACTTCTTCAGTGGCTATCGCTTTGTCGCCGGTAATGCCTGCTAGTGCTGCTGCTGCTGCTGCACCCAATGCTGCACCTTGGGCGATAGAACCTGTACCAGCACCTTTTTGAACTCTTTCGGTTCTGGTAATAACTCCCGAATAGCCGTCAATCCGATAGCGTTGGCGGCGGCTGATAATTAACTCTCTGGCAACAAATTGAGTACCGATTTGATTGCCTCTTCTGACAGGTTGCAGTGTCCCGACAATCTGACTGCCTGCAGGGATTAATACTCTACCTTGAGCTGTGCGGATGTCTCGCGCTACTGTTAAAGTTAAAGGTGCTGTTTCTTCGCGGGTGACAATAATTTTGTCTTTTTCATAGCTAACTGGAATTACACTGCCCGAGGGAATTCGGATGCTATCAAATTGGGAAATTCGTTGTTGGGCTTCTGCGGGGGTAGCTACCACCAGCGGCGCGCTGGTTCCAACTGTAATGCCCAGTGCGAGGATTGCTGCTGTTGCTGAACGCCATTTTTGAGAAGTAATCATATAAATTGTCTCCTTGCTTCGGTTTTGGTTTACTTAGGAACGCACTGCTGCTAAATTTGTTTCTGGTTTCGGATTCATCTGATGTTTTAATTATGGCAGCCTGGAATTCTACAAGTTGGGAAGATAAGGTAGATAATCCAGAATTTTAAAATTTGGAAAAATCGAAAAAATCGGCAAGATTGGGAAGATAAGGAGGATAAAGGAGAGATTTCGATTCATCGTCCCCCTTAGCCTCCAACAGTTCAGGTGAAATCCGACCGCGAAGCGTCGGCGCACGAGTTTAATTGTTGAGAGCGTTTAAGGCTAACAACCCAGCACCGAAAGCTGGTTCGTATCGGGGCGAGATTACCTTAGCTTTTGGGGCGATCGCACTTATTGCCGCTTCAAACCGACCCCGGAAATTTGCCTCTGAGTCCCAAACACCTCCTATGAGCACAATTTCAAATTCTTCTCTGGGGTTAAATAGGGCTGAAATGGCTATTTTTGTTGAAAAGGTTAATTCTGCCACGGCACTATCAATTATGCCGTCAGCGACGCGATCGCCCTCGGCTGCGACTCGATCGACAATCGGCGCTAAAGCTGCAATTTCTTTCACTCCCCAACCCTGCCGGTAAACGACTTCTACCAATTCTTCGAGGTGATTTAGGCCTAAATGGTTTTGAAATTTTTCCGCAAGTGCTGTAAATTCTCCGCGTCCGTCATAAAACTTCAAAGCCGCTTGCAAACCCTGAATGGCGATGTCATATCCGCTGCCTTCATCGCCTAAAAGATATCCCCAACCGCCGACTCGTTTAGTTTTCCCTTGACTGTTTTGCCCGAAAACAATCGAACCGGTTCCTGAAATAACGGTGATACCCACTGGATAGCCCGTGCCCCCAACAAGTGCGATCGTGCAGTCGCTGCAAATTACGATATTCCGAGGCAAGAACGATCGGGTTACTGGTAAAGTATTCGTCAACTGCAAGTTCTGCACTACAAATTGCACTATTTCAATATCTTTTGGACGCCCGACGCCTGCTAGTCCCAGACCAATTGCTTCTATGTTGAGATTGCTATTCATCTCGATTTTAGCGGACAGAACTGCTCGTTCGATCGCCAATTGAATGGATTGTTTGGTTGTCTCAATTCCCAGCGTTTGATAATTTGACGGCCCTGCTTCGCCCCGTCCCAAAACAAGGTGGTTTTCGTCCATTAAGAGGCAGATAGTTTTCGTGCCGCCCCCGTCGATGCCGAATACGTAGCTCATGAATAATTTAGAGAATAATAGAGCAACCCAGATTAACAGATATATCTCTATTCTACGCTTTGTACAATCCGATTAAATCGACAGAGCAATGCTAATAATAATTAAACCAACTAAAGCTAACCAAACGAGATGGCGCTGACACCAATTTTTGATCGATTGCGGCCAGCCGCCGCTGATGTAAGCGCTTGTCGGCGGCACAAGCGGCTCAGCTCGATCGTGATAAAGCGTGCATTCTTTGGCAAAAGGACGCTGCGGGTAGTTGCAAGTGTCGTCTTCGTGGTAAATACAGGTAGTGCACAGAAATTCTTCCGATTTCGATCGATAAAGGGGGATACCCGGATGACCGAAAGCTTTGAGAGGGATTTTGCAGTGCGCGCAGGCGATGGCTCGGGCGTCTACAGGTTGGTGGCAGCGGGGACAATCAGGCATTGACTTTGCTGGTGATAGGGTAATCTTGTCGGTAGCTCATTAGCGGGTTTTCCGAACGCCGAGAATGCGCGATCGACTCGCCATCAGGCGGCTGGATGCTCCAAAATAGAAAGGTAGGTCAGCGCTGATGTAACTTTAAGTTTACAGATGGTTTCACAGCGACTGCAGGCGACCTGAGCCGATCGGGTATGAAGGGGCAAACAGTAGGAAAAATTTATGGATAACAATAGCAACTTACTCAAACAACTGGTAATGCTGGGCATTGGTACTACCTCCTTGGTGGCCGAGAAATTGCAGGAAGTCAGCGAGCAATGGGTCAAAGATGGCA
The DNA here is from genome assembly GCA_025937335.1 of Microcoleus sp. TY_ISSM_2_bin.22. Lineage (GTDB taxonomy): Bacteria > Cyanobacteriota > Cyanobacteriia > Cyanobacteriales > Microcoleaceae > Microcoleus. Next base: position 2,320 of record JAICRN010000169.1, on the reverse strand, counting down.
AAATCAATTCTGAGCAAGCCAAAACCTTTGTCGATGACATGACGGAGCACCTCAAGTCTGAACAGGGCAATTGGGATACGCAGTTGCAGCGGCAACTGCGGAATATGATGCAAGATATGGGCGTTCCCCGACAGTCCGAAATGGATGAGTTGCGGGGAAGGCTCGATCGTTTGGAACGTCAGATGCGGGATTTAGAGAACCGAAACTGGCGCTGAGTTCGATCGCCCGGGAGTGGTTCGCTGTTATCTTGTGATAAAATTGTCACCCGAAGGCAGAAGGCTCAAGAAGGCACTTATGTAAAATTACAAACATTCTGACTTCATACTTTTGTCTTTAAAACTAGCTGACACCTGCCATCTTTTGGCGGAAAAGTTCAGATAAAATTTGGTGGTTTTTGTTGTAATAGATGTCTTAGATATCTGAGATATCGCGGTTAAGAGTATCAGGAGGATTAATTTTGCGAGGAGTTCTAGTCAGCTTGGGGGTAATGCTGGTTTGCTTTGTGTTTTTGATAGTCGCTCAAATGGGCGGTTCTGGGCCCCAAGCAGTTGCCGCCGAATTAAATAATCCTTCACCCGAGACTGCTATTGAGAAGTTATCAGCGCAGTCTTTGAATGAAGATAGCTTGCTAGTAGCTGATGCTACTTTACCAGATGTACCAGCTACTATCGCTGGCAATAACATGACTGATAATACTGAGAAAACTGTCACCACAGATTCAGGTCTGAAATATATTGAATTGAAAAAGGGTGATGGGGCCACTCCAAAAAAAGGCCAGACGGTTGTGGTGCATTACACTGGAACTTTGGAAGATGGCACGAAGTTTGACAGTTCGCGCGATCGCAATTCTCCTTTTCAGTTCAAAATTGGTGTAGGTCAAGTAATTAAGGGTTGGGATGAAGGTGTCGGTACGATGAAAGTTGGAGACCGCCGCAAGTTGATTATTCCCCCTGAACTCGGTTACGGCGCTCGCGGTGCCGGCGGGGTAATTCCTCCTAATGCTACACTGATTTTTGATGTGGAATTGTTGAAAATTGCTGGCTAGGCAGCTCAACCTAATTAAACGTAAAACTTTGACAGTGTTTAGAAACCCGGTTTTTCAAAGAAACCGGGTTTTTTGGGTTAGCGTGAGTCCAGGACTTTACAAATAAAAAAACCCGGTTTCTCAAATAAACCGGGTTTTTGGGATGATAGAAAAATAAACTAATTTTACTTGGTTTTCTTCTTCGTCGCAGTCGCAGTCGCCGTCTTTTTAGCCGTGGTTTTCTTCGCCGCAGTCTCCGTCTTTTTAGCCGTGGTTTTCTTCGCCGCAGTCTTCTCAGTTGCAGTCTCCGACTTCGCCGCCGCAGTCTTAGTTGACTTCTTCGACTTGCTGCTAGTTTTTGGGCCCGCTGCTTCCTTGGTTGCTAACAATTCCAGTGCTCTTTGTAAGGTAAAATTCTCCACAGATTCATCCTTGGACAAAGAAGCATTGATATCGCCGTGTTTCACGTAGGGGCCGTAGCGGCCATCGTAAACATTGATGGGTTCTCCCGACTCTGGATGCGCGCCCAATTCCTTCAAAGGTGTTGTGGCTTTGCTGTTGCGGCCGCGGGCGGCTTTCGGCTGCGCTAACAATTCTAATGCCCGATCGAGCTCGATCGTCAAAACATCATCCGGCGGTTTGATCGATCGATAATCTTTCCCCACCTTACCCTGGTCGTGCACCACATAAGGCCCGTACATCCCCAAATTAGCTTGCACCTTCGCCCCCGTCTCCGGGTGAGTGCCCAACAACCGGGGTAAAGTCAACAAACTCACCGCCATATCCAGCGTCACGCTATCCTTATCAGTTCCCTTCGGTAAAGAAGCCCGCTTCGGTTTCTTGTTCGTTTCCGAAACATCCCCTAACTGAACGTATGGCCCGTAACTGCCAATCAGCACATAAATCGGTTCCCCGGTTTCCGGGTGAAGACCCAATTTTTCCGGGCCTTCCGTTTTTTGCTTTAACAGAAACTCGACTTTTTCCGGGTCTAAATCTGCCGGCGTTAAATCTTGGGGAATCGATGCTTTTACCAAGCCTTCTTCGCTTTCAGATTCCAGATATGCGCCGAATTTGCCGATGCAAACTTTGGCAGAGAGATTTTCCAGTACCACGGTTCGGGCAACTTTTGCATCAATCTGACTTTCCTGTTCTTTAACTTGGGTTGCGAGTCCGCTGTCCCCTGTATAAAACTTTTGCAAATACGGCAGCCATTTCGCCTCGCCGGTGGCAATTTCATCGAGGGTTTGTTCCATTCGGGAAGTAAAACCGGTGTCTACTAAATCGGGAAAATGTGTT
>JAICRN010000451.1 GCA_025937335.1 Microcoleus sp. TY_ISSM_2_bin.22 | reverse complement strand
CATTCCCATCTAGTGCACCCGGCAGTCCCTTTTCCACACCCTATTTATTTGGCGGGAACCGGCACGGCGCCTCGAAAGCTGTCGGTAATATTAATTCCGATGCTACCGGATTTGATATTACTTAAAGCTCGACTGATTAATTAGACCTCTTGCAAAAAAAATATGTGTTATCCTTAAGGGTTTGCTCAAGTTTAGGTAAAACTTTGAATTATTCGGTTGATTGGCATTTCCTTAAACTTGCCGGGCCTGCTAGATTTAAAAATTGCCTAAACTTTCGATCCATAGCACAAAATTATTTTGCAAGAGGTCTATTGTTTTGCCTCGGATATCTGCCCGGTTATTTCGTACAATTCACTGAGATTGCTTTTGGCATAATATTTTGCCCGGAAATTTCCTAATTTTTTAGCATCATTGGTAGCGGTTGCCAAGAGTTGAGCAACATAAATTAATGCGGGTTGTTCGATTTTTTGAGTGGCACGATCGTTCTGCGGTTAAAAACTCTAAAATTTATCGCACTTTTCCCGATCGATCCAATAAGTGTGGCATATATCACTCGCACCCCTAAGTTATCAATAAAAACACCTAATTATTTAGAGGATTTTACGCTATGCGGTCGATCGCTTTTTCCTTTTTGATTCTTGGTTCTCTCGCGACGATAACTGAAGCCTGCTTCCTTCCCCTATAGATTGTGTGCGATCGAACTTGGCACGGTGCGATCGCGATCGGACGGGGAAATGTGTCTTAGTATTTCTTCACATATCCTGCTTTCGGTCTATGATATATGCCTTATGGCGTATTTGTGTTTAAAGCCCGTTACCGCGTACCGCTGATGAGTCAATCAACCAATTCACCGTTATCCCAACCATTTTCTCGAAGAACCGCCCTGAAATTCCTCGGAGTCGGTGCCGCCGGCGGGCTGCTGGGCTACTCTCGATTTTCCAAGCCAGAGCCCACCGTTTTTGTGCAAGATTCTATTGACTTGCCGCGAATGCTGAATCAGCGCAAAACCGTTGCAGTTGTAGGGGCAGGCTTGGCCGGGCTCGCCTGTGCTTACGAACTCTCCCAGCGCGGTTTCGCCGTAACATTACTCGATAAATCGCCCCAACTCGGCGGCAAAATTGCTAGTTGGCCGATACAAGTCGGGAACGAAACTTTTATGATGGAACACGGTTTCCACGGTTTTTTTCCGCAATACTACAACCTCAAAAGTGTGGTTGAAGAACTAGAAATTACCGATAACTTTGTATCTTTAGAATCCTACGCCGTTGTGTTTCGAGACGGCAAATACAAACCCGAAGTTTTCCGTCCCAACCATTCAGCTTTCCCCTGGAATATAGTTGACTTGGGGATATCTTCTCCCAATCGGCTCAAGTGGGGAATCAATCTTACAAAACCCGCTCACTGGCAAGTGTTTCGGGAAATCGGCGGTTTTCAAACTCAAAAAACTTTCGATCGCCTCGACAATATATCAGTTGCCGACTGGGTAAAAGGTGAATTCCCGCGCGGGCTTTATGACTTGTATTTTCTGCCTTTTGCCAAGTCCAGCCTCAACGCTCCCGACGAATTGAGCGCGGGAGAATTAATGCAATTTTTCCACTTTTACTTTTTCGGAAATCCAGAGGGTTTGGCCTTCAGCGGCACGCGGCAAGATATGGGTACGAGTTTGGTGCAGCCTATTGCCAAAGCCATTGAAAGCAAAGGTGGCAAAGTATTAACAGATGTCGCCGTCAGTGACATTCGCTGGGAAAACGGTCAGATTGATTCTTTGACTTACCAGTCGGGAGACGTGCAAACTAAAATACCTTTTTGGGTGAAGCGAAACCCGCTATTAACTGACAGCAACTCTACCGAATATTTCGGCGCTGGGGACAGCGTATTTGCCGCCGCACCGTCGGGGAAAGAGGCAATTTCTCTGAGCTGCACTCACCAAGGCTGCACAGTTCAGAAACAAAACGACGGTCAATTTCACTGTCCTTGTCACGGGGCCATTTTTGATGCCGAAGGGCGAGTTATCAGCGGGCCTGCTCAGCGGGATTTGCCTCGATTTAAGGTAGTCGATAAAAAATCAGATGAGGTACAGTTGGCCGCAGCGGTTAACCAATCGCAGCCGCAAAATTTTGGAGAAACATTGAAGGCTGATTACTATGTTTTTGCGGCTGATGTTCCGGGGATGCAGCATTTGTTTAGTTTGGCTAGCGGTGAGGTGAATCCGCAGGTACAGAAGCGGATCGAGAGCTTGAAAATAGCCGATCCGTTTGCGGTGGGCCGTTTTTGGTTCGATCGCGATTTTCCCTGGGAACACAGCAATTTCAGTTCGCTTTCCGGCTACAAACTGACTGACAGCATTACGCTTTACCACAAAATTCAGGATCAGTTCATCGAGTGGAATCAGAAAACTGGCGGTAGTGTAGTTGAACTGCACGCTTATTGTTACAAGGAGAAGGAATTTCCGAATCAGCAAGTTTTGCTGGCGACTTTTGAGCAAGAATTGTACGAAATTGTACCGGAATTAAAAGAGGCAAATATGCTGCACCGGGAATTGGTAAACCAAAAGAATTTCTCTGGATATCCGCCCGGTAGTTATGCAGAAAGACCAGAAACTTGCTGCGCTGTTCCCAATCTGTTGTTTGCGGGAGATTGGGTAAAAATGCCGTTTCCCTGCGGTTTAATGGAAAGGGCGGTTAGCAGCGGTTTGTTGGCAGCTAATGCTATTTTATATCAGGAGGGTTTGCAGAGGCGATCGCTCTTGACGGTGAATCCCGAAGGCGTGTTAAAAATCTAAGGTTTGCAGCGGGGCGGGTTTTATAAATCGTCAATTATTGGCTGCTATTCTCGGTGAAAACCGCCCCCAGCCATACCATTTGAGATTTGAGATTTGAGATTTTAGAATTGAAGAATTGGGAATGACCCGCCCCAAAATGGATACCGTGCCACGTACTCCTGTCGTGGAGATATAAAAATTTGCTATCCTACTTCAACCTCCCAGATTCATTTGTGGATTAAATCTAAAATCTAAAATCTAAAATCTAAAATCGACTGACTGATTCAATAAGGGTTTGGAGGTTTGCTACAGTTTCATTTTTTTTTAGATAAGTTATGGTTTGTGGGTGTGGTTTCGCTGAGAAGAAAAGGCAGAGCTTGGAAAAAAAAATATCTGCGTTGAGCTGGGTGCATCTGCGGTTAAAATATTCAATGAGTATAAAGCAATAATAGATGTTGAAGAGTAACTGCAAAATTCGCAATAGATCTGTAATGTTTGATGCTTTTGCAACAGAATACGATTTCGCTGCCACTTTGCAAAGCCAGAATGATTTCTTTATTAAAAACCTATCGACTAGCAAAGGTGCAGCATTAGATATTGGCTGCGGTTCGGGAATTCTTGCTTTTGAATTAGCCCAGTATTACGATAATGTAGTCGCCGTCGATGTATCAGCAAAAATGCTGGCTATAGCCAGTCAAAAACGCTCAGCTCCTAATATCGAATACATCCAAATGGATGCCAGTCAATTAGTGTTTGACCGCCAATTTGATTTAATAGTTAGTGCTACAACTTTCCACCACTTGCACAATCTCCCTGCAGCCCTCTGTGCAATTAAAAAAATGTTAAATCCGCACGGAAAAATCGTCTTTTTAGATAATATATCGGAAGTCGAAACACCTGCTACAATAGGCTACATATTAGGTGCAGCTAGAGATTTTATTCCTGACTGTTCCAAATACGGATTTCGCAATGCTTCAAGATTATTAAGGTTTAGAGTGTCGCCAAGCTGGTTGAAGCATTTAGCTAGCGACAGGTATTTGTCAGAAGGGAGATTTAGAAAAATTTACGGTCGTTGCTTTCCGGGCTGTTATTTTGTAAAATTGGGTTGTTTTATGGGCGTAATCTGGGAACATTTGTAATGCAAAACAACGCGATAAAATCGGAATCTGCAAGGGGACAAAAAACTCACATCCGCGAGTTGGGCATTAATCTCGATCGGTGGTATGCAATCGCCCGCAGCAGCGAGGTGCAAACTCAGCCCGTCGCTGGGAAAATCTGGAATCGGGCGATCGTACTTTTCCGCGACAGTTCAGGCAAAATCAATGCTTTAGAAGATAGATGTCCGCACCGGCAAGTTAAACTCAGCCACGGCCAAGTTAAAGGCGATTTAATTGAATGTGCTTACCACGGATGGCGGTTAAATGCAAGGGGAGAATGCGCCGAAGTAGATTATTTAGCAGAAAATCAAAAGCTACCTAACTGCAAAATTCGCTCCTATCCCGTCAAGGAAAAAAACGGTTTTATCTGGCTGTTTCCCGGCGACGAAACCAAAGCAGAAAAAATAGATTTATTAGATTTATCAGAGTGGGAACATCTCAATTATATTGCCACAGTTTCAGTCATTGACTGTCACGCTCACTATTCATTTTTAATTGAAAATTTGATGGATATGTACCACGGGCACTTGCACGATGATTGGCAAGCTTGGGCAAATCCGGTGTTAGATACTTTAGAAGAAGATGAGGATCAAGTAACTGCTCGCTATCAGGCACAAAGTTATTACAAAATAGATAAAATCTGGTCGATTTCTCAGTTATTTTTTAAGTCTTTGCGCCGACTGCACCCGGAACCGCTAGAGGTGAGTTATGTTTACCCGCACTGGGTTTCAACTTTGGGGAGCGACTTTAAGATTTACTGCTTGGTTTGTCCGGTAAGCGAGAGAGCCACTCGTGCTTATTTAATTCATTTTACCTCATTAAATGCGTTTTGGCGGCTGCACAAATTGCCTATTTGGTTTCGCAAGTTTATTAAAGATATTTGTTTCGGTGCTGCTCAAAAGTTATTAGATGGTTTGGTGCGGCAGGATGTGTTAATGATCGAGGAAGAACAGCAGGCTTTTTTGCAGAATTCGGAAAGAAAGAGTTATGAATTAAATCGAGCTTTAGCCAGTGTGCAAAAGTTGATGAGAAGTCAGGCCGAAAATGGGTAATTCTGTCGCCGAGTCAAACCTGCACAGGCTAATATGTATATTT
>JAICRN010000288.1 GCA_025937335.1 Microcoleus sp. TY_ISSM_2_bin.22 | reverse complement strand
TGCTGGTGCTGGTGCTGGTGCTGGTGCTGGTGCTGGTGCTGGTGCTGGTGCTGGTGCTGGTGCTGGTGCTGGTGCTGGTGCTGGAGTTGGACTTGGACTCGGTGCCGGTGCCGGTGCCGGTGCCGGTGCTGGTGCCGGTGCCGGTGCCGGTGCTGGCGCGGGACTTGGGGAAGGAGTTTGACTAATTGTGCACGAACCTAAATTACTTTCGTCGTTGGGATATCCGCTAGCCACATACCCTTTGACAGGTGCGGTAATTTGAATCCAGAGGCGGCCGTCGGAGGCTTTAACAGAAGTAGCGCCTTGGGAGAGCATGACCTGAGTGTTGAGTGCTACCCCGCCAACTCTAGGGGATTTGGGGTCTGGGTTCTGGCGGACGGTCAAACCTTCTTTGGGAGTGACTTTGCGGCAAAGGTTGCCAGCCTGGGCTATTTGAAAGGTGGCGCTATCTTCAAATGAAATATTTTCAGCGTCTTGACTGACAGTGGGTGTTGATGGGGCGGCAACACCGATCGCATTCGCTTGCAAATTTCCGGCTGCTATCGCGATCGCGCCCAGCAATGCAGCGGGTTTGTTCCAGTAACTCAAGTTTTTCATCCGTTCAACTCCTCATCTAATCAAAACCATTATCTTTATTGCAGGTCAATATAGCAAAAAAATCGATTTGTCTTCCAGGAAAAAGCTTTATGTAACATTTTGATGAGGGTAAGTCAAGTTTTATTTATATAAATTAATATTGGCTGAGTTCAGCGAAGACAAATTAAGCTGCTGCACGTATGAATTTGCTGGTTGTGGCAGAACGGGAAAGGGGGAGAGTGGGGGAATGGGAGAGCGGTAAAGTAAAAAGTTAACAGTTTAAATCCGTAACAGTCGATCGAACCTTACTTAAAATTACCGCAAAAAGCTGATAGCGGGAAAGTCCCCAAATTCATCTGTGGAGTCAATCTAAAATCTAAAAATCGACCGATCTTAGTTAAACCTCCCAAAGCGCGGTGCAGTCAATTATAAAATCTAAAATCTAAAATCTAAAATCTAAAATCTAAAATAGACTGAGGTTTCTTGCTTCAATCTATCAAAAGAGGGAATTTTTTTAACAGCTCATCGTTGGATAACCTCTACCTAGAGAATGGTTCAGCCGAGCGCTCTGAGCGAGTACAAATAGAATGTCATCTCTGATTTTGTATTGTATGAAACTGAATTATTTTACGAAACGGTTTTCGACTGTCGGGCGCTGGATGGCTGCAACTGTGCTTTGCGTGTCAGCGATGGCCTTCGTTTGGCAGGGTGCGTTTTTCTCGACGAACACCGCAGCAATGGCCTCTCCTATTGTAAACTCGATCGCAGCAGCAGATGCGGGCGATGGGGTTCAACAGAAAGCCAGCAAAGATGCTGGACGAACCAAGAATTTCATCCGAGATACAGAAGAGAAAGTTAAGGAAACTGCGAAGAAAAATGCTGCTAAAGTCGATCGAGCATCGGATGATGGTAGTTTCGTAGAACGCAAAGCTAAGAAAGATGCCGCTCGAATTGAGAAAAGAGCAGAGGAAGATTCAGCTCGCACTCAGAAAGCAGTAGATAATACCAAGAATGCTGTCGAACGCACAGTTGACAACATCAAGGGTGCTTTTAGCAAGTAGAGAATAAATTAGTAGTTGACGTTATCCCCGGTCTGAAGGCACGGGGATTCTAACCATCACTAATTAGACGTTCTCTTGCGTTGATTTCCCTTACTTGAATCTGTTTCCACATTCAAGCAGAGGGGAATCTCTCCCAATACTTTAAATTCGGTCTACCCACGGTATTTGCTCATTCTTTTAGGGATAATTTTAAAATATTTAATCCTGCATTTTCTTGTCCGTCTACTGTATACCCACAATGGGGAAACTTATGAGTTCTGGTACTTAGAGTTTTAACGACTGTTTGCCCACACGTAGATCAATTCGGACTCCTATACTTGGGGTTAACTGCTATTATCTGAACACCATAAACAACGCCAACAAACTCTAACCATTCTCGAAATCTGTACCATGCAGCATCAGATATTGATTTGGCTAGATTGTAGTTCTTGACGATGTTACGCACTTTTATGACTTACGCAAAAACCCGATCTCTGCACGTAATTTGGTCGTATACGCTCGAACGTGACAGCGATCGAGATCTGTTGTTAATCCATTGTTAGGAGCAAGATTTTTCAGTTCGATTCACAGACAAAATCACTTCTCTATTACCGAGCGGTAAATCTTTTACTAAACGCCGTTGATTTTGATGAAAACGATGACTTTTTTGACCGCAGCGGGGACAAAGGGCTGTTTTCTTATCTATCCGAGTTAATGAGTAAAATTAATGTATCTTCTGTTTGTTGACTATTTTCTACTCCAACTCCCGGCAAATTTATCAATTTCGTCATCAACCTGTTCATAATAAACTAGCTTATTTGCTATTTACCTAATATTTTAGTACAGTAAGTACGGACACCACAAAAACAACAAAGGATATCAAATTTCCTGTTGGAATTACCCATATCAAGGGTCAAAATACAGAGGATTCAGATGACGCGAAAGTATCACGTCTGGTTTTGAAAACGAGCGGTTTTCGTGAGGGAATTGCTGAGTTTAACCTCACATCGCCTTCTGAAGCAGAGGTAGGGGTAGAGATGCCCCTATCGACTCTAACATTTCCCGATCGCCGAGAGACTGCCGATCGTTCCCTCGGTCAATATTGCAACTCTTCAAAAAATACAGGACTTGCCCCAGGGGGCCTAGAAACCAGGTTTCTTCGCCGGTACTTGGCTGTCAAACCCAAAATTTATTACCAGAAACCCGGTTTCTGTTCGTTTACGGCCCAAAAACGCGGTTTCTGTGTTGATACCTCGTTACCAAACCGAAGATTTATGGTAGAAATCGGGTTTCTTTTCATAAGTCCTAAAATAATGCTTGTACAAAATCGGCTTTTTTAACACTTAGTTGCCTAAACTTAGTAAAGTTTGCAACAATATTATTGCTAGTTCCATAATTAAAGTCACTAATGATAGCCCTAGAAACAGAACGCAACTGGAAACCCGTTATTAAAGAATTCGAGGCGGCAGTCGGCAAAAATGGCGTCGTACAGCGGCGCGAAGAATTGATTGTCTACGAGTGCGACGGACTTGCCAGCTACCGCCAGCGCCCCGCCCTGGTGGTATTGCCTCGAACTACGGAGGAAGTGGCGCAAGTGGTCAAAATATGCGATCGCAACTCAATTCCCTGGGTTGCTAGAGGCGCAGGAACCGGCCTTTCCGGGGGCGCTTTGCCTGTAGAAAACTGCGTGCTGATTGTCACTGCCCTGATGCGAAAAATCCTGAAAGTAGACTTAGAAAATCAGCAAGTAGTCGTGCAACCGGGAGTAATTAATAACTGGGTAACGCAAGCAGTTAGCGGCGCAGGTTTCTACTACGCGCCCGATCCTTCCAGTCAAATTGTTTGTTCAATTGGCGGCAACGTTGCCGAAAATTCTGGGGGCGTTCACTGCCTCAAATACGGAGTTACGACGAATCACGTTTTAGGATTAAAATTGGTAGTTGCCGACGGTTCAATTGTCGATGTTGGTGGCGAAATTTCTGAAATGCCCGGTTACGATTTAACTGGTGTATTTGTCGGTTCCGAAGGCACTTTAGGCATCGCTACAGAAGTTACTTTGCGAATTCTCAAAGCGCCGGAATCGATTTGCGTTCTCTTAGCGGATTTTGCCAGTATAGAAGCAGCGGGCGAATCGGTTTCCGATATTATTAGCGCTGGCATTATTCCCGGCGGCATGGAGATTATGGACAACATCAGCATTAATGCTGTGGAAGATGTGGTGGCAACTGGATGTTATCCCCGCGACGCGGCGGCAATTCTCCTCGTAGAAATCGACGGTTTAGAAGTGGAAGTTGCCACAAACAAACAGCGGATTGCCGATATTTGCAAGCATAACGGAGCGCGAAATATCACGACGGCAAGCGACCCGGAAACGCGCCTAAAAATTTGGAAAGGGCGGAAAGCTGCTTTTGCGGCAGCGGGTCATCTCAGCCCAGATTATTACGTGCAAGACGGCGTAATTCCCAGAACGCAAATGGCTTATGTTTTGAAAGAGATTGAGGGTTTGAGCGAGAAATACGGTTATCGGATTGCGAATGTATTTCACGCGGGAGACGGAAATTTGCACCCGCTGATTCTGTACGATAACTCGGTAAACGGTGCGCTGGAAAAGGTGGAAGAATTGGGCGGGGAAATTCTCAAGCTTTGCGTGAAAGTTGGGGGAAGTCTTTCGGGGGAACACGGCATCGGTGCTGATAAGAAGTGTTTTATGCCGGATATGTTTTCGGAGGTGGATTTGGAGACGATGCAGTGGGTGCGTCAGGTGTTTAATCCGAAAGGTTTAGCGAATCCTGGGAAGATGTTTCCGACGCCGAAGACTTGCGGGGAAGCGGCGAGGGCGAAGGTTGAAACTGTTAAGAAGTTGGAGGGTGCGGAGGTTTTTTAATTCGTTATTTATGCGGGTAAGGTGCTTTTCGGCGCACCCTACGTTAGTGAGTAGTTGGTAAGGTGCGCCGAAGAACACCCCCACGTTAGTCGGTAGTTAGTGAGTAATTTGTAAGGTGCGCCTAAGAGCACCTACGCTAATTTTCGATTGGCATTCTAATAGTAAATTCCGTGCCCTTGCCCAATTCCGAAGTACAATATAATTCGCCTTTGTGTCTTTCTACAATAATTTGATAGCTAATTGACAAACCCATTCCCGTTCCTTTGTTAATGGGTTTGGTAGTAAAAAAGGCATCAAAGATGCGCTGCTTTACTTCCTCAGTTATGCCCGGCCCATTGTCGGCAATTTGGATTTTTACAAAATTGCCGACAACTTCCGTGCAAATCCTAATCTGGCTGGGATTGTCTGTCATTTCTTGACAATTTCGCCTACTGTTCGCCTCATCTAAAGCATCGAGCGCATTGCTGAGAATATTCATGAAAACTTGATTTATCGGCCCGGCAAAACACTGGACAGGCGGCAAGTTTCCGTATTGTTTGACAATTTGAATTGGTGGCTTTTCTGCGTTTCCTTTCAAACGGTGATTGAGAATTAACAGCGTGCTGTCAATGCCTTCGTGGAGGTTAACGGGTTTCATCTGTGAATCGTCGTGTCGCGAAAAGTTGCGCAGCGACTGAACAATCTGGCAAATGCGATCGACACCCACGCTCATTGAAGACAGTATTTTAGGTAAATCTTCAGCTAAAAAATCGAAGTCTTTCTCTTTTCTTTCCAGTTGAATTTCCGGCACTGGATTAGGATAGTGCTGTTGGTAAAGTTCGAGGTGGTGAAACAAGTCTTGAGTATAATTTGTGAGATGAGCCAGATTGCCGTAAATGAAGCTGACGGGGTTGTTTATTTCGTGAGCGACCCCGGCAATTAGCAATCCCAGACTAGACATTTTTTCGCTCTGAACTAATTGGGAATGAGTGGCTTTGAGTTTGTTAAGTGCTGCTGCTAGTTGAGCGGCTTGTTCTCTGCTTTGTGCTTCGGAATTATGCAATGCTTCTTCGGCTTGTTTGCGATGAGTGATGTCTCTCTGTACCACAATAAAATGAGTCAATTTGCCCGTTCTATCGCGCACCGGAGATATTGAAAAACAATTCCAGAAAGTGGTTCCGTCTTTGCGGTAATTCTTTAATATTACTTTGCATTCGCTTTCTGTTTGCAAGGCTTGGCGAATTCTTTCTACTGCTGCCGGATCTGTATCGCTTCCCTGCAAAAATAGGCAGTTTTTTCCGATAATTTCCTGCCGCCGATAACCTGTCATCCTTTCAAAAGCGGGATTGCAATAAATAATTGGATGTTCTGGGTGAGTGGCGTCAGAAATTGTAACTCCGGTGCTAGTAGCTGCCATAGCTCGATCGTACAACCAAAGTATTTCTTCTGCGCGCTTGCGATCGGTAACGTCCCGCAACGTAGCTAAATAAGCCATTTCTCCCTCCCATTCCGTTTCCACCACCCGCATTTCTACTACAGCATTTGCTTGGTGCTTGCGAATAGCTTCAACTTCTGTTTGCACGACGCGAGTTCCTGCTGTTTCTGTTTTTCCAACTTGGGGAATAATAGCCATGTCCATCTCTATGTCGCAAGCTGAAACTTGTACTATCAAATTGCCAAAAAATGCTTGACCTAAAAGTTCCTCTGCTTTGCAGTTAAACAGCGCTTCTGCTGACGGGTTGGCAAAACAAATAAGTCCTCGCTTGTTGACGATTGCGATGCCGTCGGCATTTTTTTCGATCACATTCCGAAACCGAGATTCGCTAGCTTTCAAATCCTGCTTTAGCAGTTCGATTGCTCGCTCCATCTGCTGCATTTTGCACAAACTAAGACTATAAGCTTCTGAAATGTTAGCCGCTGTCGAGTTCTCAGTTGACTTTTTGGGCATCTCTGGATAGTTTGTTCTATCAGTCATGTTTTTAGCCATTTTTTTCGGGGTCCTGCTAATATTACTGAGCTTATTCTCTGAATCGGCTTCTTGAAAAAACATATTTAAACCTTACCAATTTATTTTTTAGGTTAATATTTTGCGATCGCCCAAATTTGCCGCAAATTTAGGGAGACAGCAATTTATACCCGATGCTAGCACATGACTTTTATAATTCATCATAAAAGATCGTTAAAATTCAAGAGCGATCCTCATCGAATTATCTATTACACTTTACTAAGTAATTTCAACCACATCGCATTTACGTAGCGAGACGAACCGCGAATGCTGGAGATGCCTTCAATCGCTCTGGCAGCGGGCAAAATAACACTCTCAACGCGCAAGTTCTAAATATTTAGAACCCACTGCCCCGTATAAATTATTATAGGATTTAAAAAAAAATACGCTTTCCGACAAGCAAACTCATCCTTAGTTATAACAAAATAATCATAGTTACCAATTACCAAATCATGTCTCGGTCACCAGATTTGATATAAAATATAACCTGTCTATTTTTGCGATCGCAACTTCAAACCAATGGCACGTCTAGCACTTCTGAGCACATCCAATAAAACCGGACTAATCGACTTAGCGCGCAGTCTAGTAGAAGAATTTGAATTTGACATAATTAGTAGCGGCGGGACAGCAAAGGCCCTCAAAGAAGCAGGCATCCCAGTGACCAAAGTTGCGGAATATACTGGTTCTCCCGAAATTTTGGGAGGGCGAGTCAAAACACTTCACCCACGAATCCACGGAGGTATTTTAGCGCGCCGCGATGTACCGGAAGACCTGGCAGATTTAACCGCAAATCAAATTC
>JAICRN010000750.1 GCA_025937335.1 Microcoleus sp. TY_ISSM_2_bin.22 | reverse complement strand
TTTGTCTCTGACGATCCAATGGATTTGATATACTGCCACCTTGCCAAGCAACCGATCTCTGTTAATCGCCTCAACCAGAACATTCCTGCGGCCATCTGCGATATTGTCAGCAAATTGATGGCAAAGAACGCCGAAGGTCGCTATCAGAGTGCCCTCGGACTCAAGCACGACTTAGAAATTTGTTTGTCCCAGTGGCAAAAAACGGGTGAAATCGCTTCTTTTAAACTAGGGCAGAGAGATTTGTGCGATCGCTTTCAAATCCCCGAAAAACTTTACGGTCGCGAACCAGAGGTAGCAACCTTATTAGCAGCTTTCGACCGAGTAGGTCAAGGATCTACAGAATTAATGCTAGTCGCAGGATTTTCTGGCATCGGTAAAACCTCCGTCGTCCATGAAGTTCACAAGCCAATTGTCCGGCAGCGCGGCTACTTTATCCAAGGTAAATTCGACCAATTTCAACGAGATATCCCCTTCTCTGCTTTCGTGCAGGCATGTCGAGATTTAATGGGACAACTACTGATAGAAAGTAACGCTCAACTCAAACAGTGGCAAACCAAAATCCTGAATGCTTTGGGCGAGAACGCTCAAGTTATTATTGACGTAATTCCAGAACTCGAGCAAATTATTGGCCCGCAACTACCCGTTCCCGAACTATCTGGCAATGCCGCTCAAAATCGCTTTAACCTGCTGTTCCAAAAGTTTATTCAAGTCTTCACGGCTCCAGAGCATCCTCTTGTGATTTTTCTTGACGATCTGCAGTGGGCAGATTCAGCTTCCTTAAACTTAATGCAGGTAGTAATGAGTGAAGTTGAAAGTATTTATTTATTGATAATAGGCGCGTATCGGGATAATGAAGTTTCACCTGCTCATTTATTAATACAAACCATTGAAAAAATTGGTAAAGCAGGTGCTGCTATTAACAGCATTACCCTAGCACCGCTAAATCTGCAGGATCTCAACCAGATGGTTGCAGATACTCTCAGTTGTACCAGCTCCTTAGCTAACCCCCTCACCCAACTGATCTATCAAAAAACCAAAGGCAATCCCTTCTTTAGCAGTCAATTTCTCAAAACGCTCCATGAGGAAAATTTAATCAGCTTTAATCGAGAGAGAGGTTATTGGGAATGTAATATTGCTCATGTCAAGGCATTAGCGCTGACTGATGATGTCGTGGAATTTATGGCAGCACGGTTGCAAAAATTACCGACGAGAACTCAAGCTGTACTAAAACTTGCTGCTTGTATTGGCAATCAATTTAACTTAGCAACCCTGGCGATCCTACTAGAAGAATCGCTAGCAGATACAGCGGCGGCTTTGTGGAGAGCGCTGCAAGAAGAGTTGGTGTTGCCCCAAAGCGATATCTACAAATTTTTTCAGGAGCAAACGGCTCTAGATAACTCTAACAACCCCGAGTTATCAGTTCCTTATAAATTTTTGCACGATCGCGTTCAGCAAGCAGCTTATTCTCTAATTCCTGAAGAGCAAAAGAAAGCTACCCACTTAAAAATTGGTCAAAGGTTGTTAAAAAATACGGCTCAAATAGCTTTAGAAGAAAAGATTTTTGATATAGTCAATCAGTTAAATATAGGCTTAGAATTTATCACCAATCCGGCGGAAAAAGACCAACTGGTTCAACTCAACCTGATCGCTGGAAAGAAAGCAAAATCAGCAACAGCTTATGAAGCGGCCGTCAAGTATTTAACAGTGGGTTTAGAGTTGCTGGCCGAAAACAGTTGGCAAAGTCACTATGACATGACCTTAGCTCTTTACATTGAAGCTGCCGAAGCCGAATACTTAAATATTAACTTTGGACGAGCGGCCATCTTAGCCGAAGTTGCTCTACAAAATGCTACAAATTTGCTCGATCGCGTCAAAGTATACGAGCTGCAAATGCTAATTTGTATCGGTCAATTACAGATGATTCAAGCAGTCGATATCGGACTGGAAATTTTGCAAAAACTAGATGTTTATTTGGTCACTCTAGAGGGAGATGAGAGTTTAATAGTTGATGTACCCAACTTGGCAGATTTAGAAAACATTCCAGCAATGACCGATCCTTATAAATTGTCGGCTATGCGAATTTTGAAAATTCTTTGTGCACCTGTTTTCATGGCAAAGCCAGAGATTTTCCCCCCCTTGATTGTCACAATGGTTAATCTTTGTATTGACTGTGGAAATTCTGCTCTGTCTGCTTTTGCCTACGGTTTTTATGGCTTATTAATGTCGGGGCTTGGAAAGATGGATGCGGGATATCATGCCGGAACCATCGCGTTGAAACTGCTGGAAAAATTTAATGCAAAAGAACTTAAGGCTAAAGTTTACAATTTATTTAATTCTAATATTAGAAGTTGGAAAGAACATACTAAAAATAGTGTCATTCCTTTGCAAGAAGGAGTACAAAGTGGGCTAGAAACAGGAGATATAGAGTGGGGTGGTTATTGTGCAGCTAACTTTTGTAGTTACTTGTTTTTTACTGAAAAAAATTTGGACTTGATAGTGGAGCAACAAGCACTCTACATTGATTTATGTATTAAAATAAA
>JAICRN010000105.1 GCA_025937335.1 Microcoleus sp. TY_ISSM_2_bin.22 | reverse complement strand
TCGCCGCTAACCAAAACAGCCAACTGATTTTGGTCTAGAATTGCCTGCTGAACTGTATCGGTAAAACTTTGAACTTCCTTAGAAAACGTCCGAATTGGGAACTGACTGTGAACCTGTCCGACGCGGCTTTTGTACCCGCCCAGAATCACCGCTAAATTGTAAGTTGCCTTGCTAACCAACGGCGTAATATCTTTACAAATCAGAGTGTAGAAGCGTCTTCCCCTGTCGTAGCTGTCAATTTGCAGCCAGCAGCCGAATCTGGCCCAATGAGCGTAAACAGTACCCAAAACTTCCAAGCGTTCCCAGCTAATAAATCGTTCCGGGGGATAAGAAAAATGTCGTTCCATAAAAAACTGGGTAATCGCGTCCGGTTTTCCCAGCAAATCCAGAACTTTGAAAACAGTAATTTCTTGAACTTTGTTGAGAACGTAATCGATGGGAATGCTAGCGCGGCTGACCAATTGAACGACCGGCGTTTCGGTAACTAAAACGTCTTTGTAACGGTAATCCGGATAAACTGGCTGCGGAGTAATGTAATCCCAAAATTGGTCGATTTCGTAGCGAGTATTTTCCGAGAACACATTTAAAACATTTGCCCACCAGGTATATTGGTGTCGTCCCATTGCGTCGGCAATGTCGCTAGCGGCATCTAAAGTTTTTTGAGCTAGTTCAAAGGGGTCGGTAGACGCTAAGTGTAGCAGGTGTTCCCAATCAAATTGACGGTAGAGAGGTCGCCACCCACAGCCCAGAAGTCCTCGATTTTGAGAATTGTTTTGATTGAAATTGTTGTCGCGATCTCCCATATTTTCCCCACTCATTGCCTGAAACTCCTAGTCCCTACAATTATAAAATATCTGCGCAGTTTTTATACAAAAAACTGAATCTAATCAACTTATTTTTATATAACTTGGTGGCACAAAATCTACTAGCCAAACTTTATTTTCCGAGCAGTAAAATGTATGACCGTCGAGTTGCATTGCTGCGGCATCTACAGTAAAGACAGCCGGGATGCCATGTCTTGCACCTACTTGGCGCGCCGTCTGGATATTCACCGATAAATGAACGTGATGCCGCGACATTTTCCTAATTCCTTGACTGAGAATAGACTCGACGGCAGTGCTACCTGTTCCGTGATATAAAATATCCGGGGGAACAGCGGGTTCTAACTGCAAGTCAACCTCTACGCTGTGTCCTTGGTTAGCACGAATTAGAGTGCCTGTGGAGTCGAATGAAAAGCGCTGTTTGTCGTTTTGCGCGACTACTTGCTTGAGTTCTGCAAGCTGAAATGAAAAATTATTTTTTTTGCAAGCCTCGATTAGTTCGCTAACAGGAACCCAACCACCGGGAGCGAGTTGAATACCGATGCGCGAGGGCGCGTGGCGTAGATGTTTGCTGAGATATTTGCTAATTTTTATTAAGCGAGAATCGTTCATGAATTTACTGCATTTATTGAGCTTTGAAATCACATTTGGCAAAATGTCAGTGGGGTGGAGGCGGGTTTATTTAATATGTTTGGAATGCGAGAGATGGCTTGAGTGTACCCAAAGCGTGTCTAGTTAAGTCTGAAATACTTTGTATCTCTCATTTATAACTGAGTCTCGATCCCCCTTGCATCCTCCTCCCGGGGGACGCGAAAGAATGCTTATTTCCCCTCTTTTTAAAGGGTATGCCAGGGAGATCGAGGGCTTAATCGTCAAACTGCAGTTTGGCAGTACATAAGATGTTAAGTTGACACTGATGTGAGTGAACCCGCCGCTACAGGTTGGTTGAAAATGGTGTTCGGGCCGTAAGTTTTCAGGAACTCGATTTGCGATCGCTATCAACAACTCTCCTTTCTGCTGAATGCCTTCTAGCTTCGGACAACTCCGCCAAAAATAGCAAAGTTGAGATAGCGCCAGTGACATCCTGCGTCTGCAAAACCCGCTTCTGCAAGCCACTTTGTCTGCTCTTCCACAGAGGAGGGAATATCTTCTTCTAAATATTTTTGGAACCAGGCTGCATCGTCTTCTCCGTTAGCTTTCATGTACTGCCGCCACAACTTTTCGTATTGCTCAGTCAGCCGAGGGGTAGCACCTGTCACAATATCTCGAATTAGCAAGATTCCCCCTGGATTCATTGAGCGGAAAAGTCTCTGAAAAAGTTTTTGTTTCCCTTCGCTATCTAGGTGGTGAATTGCCAATCCAGAAACTACTAAATCGTAACCGCTGCCGAAATCATCTTCGGCGAAGTTTCCCTGCTGCAATGTCAGCCGTTTTCCGAAACCGGACAAATTAGTTTGGCATATTTTCAGCATATTTTCCGCGATGTCAAAGGCTGCAACATTAGCTTGCGGAAATCCTTGCAAAATTAGAGCCGACAGTATGCCCGTCCCTGCGCCTAAATCCAGAACTTTTATGTTAGCATTAGTTTCAAAAGAGATTAACTGCAATATTAAATCGTGTTGCTCGCGATAGCGTGGAATGAGGCTGGGAATTAAACCATCATAATCAAATGCTCTTTGTTCAAATTGCTCGCGTACCGTGTCTAAATTCACAGACTACTTTCCTCAAAATGTTAATAGTTGAGTGCGTCAGTGCAGTATGGTGGCTCTCTCGTTTAAGACATACTACGATTTATAGTACAAAATATTTACAGGGCTGTCAAGATGTAGAAGAAAATAATTTAACAGAAGTTGGGGACGATCGCAAGACACGGACTTTGTTCGCCCAAAGTCGCCAATTATTTGGGAACTGTCAAGCCATGCACGTAGATCTGCTTGAGTGGAGATGAGGCAGAATGACGGAGGGACGCAAGCCTGCGCAAGAGGAAATTTTGTGCCAGATGCGGGGGGTAATTGTGAGAAAAAAATTGACTGTTTTTATCGAGTACCTGATGGAGCAGATTTAAGAAAATATGTCCTCAGATTGACAAAATTTAGCCAAAATGTAAATAAAATTTGAGGTTAGTCCCGAGTGGATGTGCTGCCTGCTGAGTTTTCAGAAAAATCTAGAGATACAAAATATTACACTCGCCAGCGCGGGTAAAAAAACAGTGATAATGAATCAGGGTGCGAGTAGATTAGGTGTCAGCCGTCAGGGGAAAAGAGAAGCAATGGAAATCCAACAGCGGAGTAAGGATAAGGCCGATCGGCCGCAACCAAACGCGCACGATCGCCTAGGAAAAATTTCTACGAAAAAAGAACTAGATTCGTCGCTGCAAGAATGTTTAGATTTTAAAGGAGCGATCGACCGCTCGGCACTAGCAGTGAGGACAAACGCCCGAGGAATTATCAACTACGTTACCGATCGAGTTTGCTCCATCTCCAACTATTCCCGCGCCGAACTGATGGGCTGCCACTTCCGCATCCTCCACTCGGAATATAAGTCTTCGGAATTAATTAAAAATCTGCAGTCAACTGTTGCAAAAGGTGAAGTTTGGCAAGGAGAAATTAAGAATCAAACCAAGAATGGCAGCGATTATTGGGTGTATGCAGCAGTAGTTCCGCTGTTGGACTTTAAGGGAAAACCCTCTCAGTATTTGGCGATCGGATTCGACATCACCGATCGCAAAGCCGTGGAAGCAGCCCAAGCCGAAGCCAACCGGGCAAAAGACGAATTTCTGGCGATCGCCTCCCACGAACTGCGATCGCCCCTGAGCGCAATTTTGGGATGGGTGCAGCTAGCTCGATCGCGCAAGTTAAACGAAGCGACCACCAACCGCGCTTTGGAAATCATCGAGCGCAACGCCAGATTGCAAAACCGGCAAATAGACAATCTCCTCGACCTCTCGCGGCTGCTGCGGGGGAAAGTGCGCCTGAACGTCGGCCGAGTTCACCTCCCGTCTCTGATAGAATCCGCGATCGACACCCTCCGTCCCGCCGCCGATGCCAAAAACATCCGCGTAGAAACACATTTCGACCCCGCCGTCGGCTACCTTTTGGCAGATGCAGAACGCTTGCAGCAAATAGTCTGGAACTTGCTTGCTAACGCCATCAAATTTACCCCGGAAGCCGCCCCCGGGCTAGTCCAAATACAGATCGAGTCTACTGCATCGGGCGCGCTGATTCGCGTCAGCGACAGCGGTTGCGGCATCGACCCCAAAGTTCTGCCACACCTCTTTGACTACTTCCGCCCGACAGATAGCTGCCAGACCAAGGAACAAAACCGGCTCGGTCTGGGACTCTCGATTGTACGCCAGTTAGTGGAACTGCACGGAGGAACTATTTGGGCTAGGAGTCCCGGTATCGCTCAGGGGGCGACGTTTGAGGTGCAGCTACCCATCGCCAACAAAAATGCACCCGGCGATCGCACTGCTGCGATCGCTCAAACGGAAGCCAGACCCGGATCGGTTTCCAAACCCCTAGCCGGAAAACAAGTCCTGGTCGTTGAAAGCAGCGCCGAGATCCGGGAATTTCTGAAAACTGGTCTGGAAGCATTTGGAGCCAAGGTAACAGCGGTGGGTAGCGCCGGCGAAGCGATGGCCGAGTTGCAACAGTCGCGGCCCGACGTGTTGGTGAGCGATATGGCGATGCCGGAAGCAGACGGCTGCGATTTGATCCGCCGCATCAGAGCAATGGAAATGTCTGAGCAAAGGGAACTGCTGCCGGCGGTGGCGCTGACGGGAGGCATCCGGGAAGAAGATTCGGCATCGGCGCTGGAGGCGGGGTTTCAGAGGCATTTGTCGAAGCCGGTGTCCGCGAATCAGTTGGTGAACGCGATCGCCCAATTGGCAGGACTGACTGGATTCGGGTCCCGAGAGTCCGACGCGCAAAATGCCAAGGCGATCGCACCCGACGAAGCCGCGCTGCCGGACTCTAACAGTTTTGACTACCCAAACAATCAGGAAGAATCAACAATTGACCGCAGAAAATTACCGCTGTTGCTGGTAGTAGAAGACAACAGTTTTCTGCTGTCTTACCTCCAAAGTTTATTGACTCCTTATTATCGAGTCGCCGTGGCGAGTGACGGAGTTGAAGGTTTAGAAAAAGCCAAAAGTTTGCACCCCAATTTGATTTTGAGCGACCAAATCATGCCCCGACAAAACGGACTGGATTTGCTCAAGGAGATTCGGAACACAGAGGAATTGAGTTCGACTCCGGTAATCTTTTTGACAGCGCGATCGGGGATGGAAGCTAGGATCGAAAGTTTGGATGCGGGTGCTGACGATTATATTTCAAAGCCTTTTGACGAGAGGGAACTGCTGGCGAGGGTAAGAAATTTGCTGCGAACCCATGCTGCCGAACAGCAGTTGACGGGACTCAACCGTCAACTGCAGCAGCAGAAACAGCAGTTAGAAACCGTGAATCGAGCTTTGCAGTATTTGGCAACTTACGACAGTTTGACTGAGGTAAGAAACCGCCGCTCTTTTAATGAATATCTCGATACGGAATGGCGGCGTTTGGCGAGGGAAGAAGCACCGCTGTCTTTGATTATGTGCGACATCGATTATTTCAAACTTTACAACGACACTTACGGCCACCAAGCGGGAGATGAATGTTTGCGGCAAGTAGCGGCGGTTCTCCAGCATTCGGTAAAGCGATCCGCAGATTTAGTAGCGCGTTACGGTGGAGAAGAGTTTGCAGTAGTTTTGCCGAATACTGATATTCAAGGTGCGACTTGCGTAGCTGAAATGATCGGCCAACAGGTGCGGAGTTTGCAGATAGTTCACGCTAAGTCTGCTGTCAGCGAATACGTGACGCTGAGTTTGGGTGTAGCTTGCTGCATTCCGGCACCGATGTCCCAGCCGGCGACGCTAATTGCGATCGCCGACGAGGCGCTTTATCGGGCAAAAAAAGCAGGGCGCGATCGGGTTTCGGTTGCCACATTTGAAGGATAATAGTTATTAGTCATTAGTTATTACTCCTTAGTTCTTAGTTATGATTTTTTAGTGTTTAGTCTGTTCTAGGCGAGCTAATTAAAAAACCTAAATATCTTCCCAAAATAGTTTCTTAGTAAGTAAACCCCTCCTTCAATCAGACTTAATAAGGACTAACTTCCTGACTGCAAACTCAACTTATTTCAAATAGCAATAGAATAGTTATAGGAGAGCATCTTCTGAGAGTAAAATTAGATCTGCCTAAATACCAAAGGCTATTCCACTCCGAGACTAGCTGGCAAAAATTCAAATTAATTCAGCAGGAGTTTTCTAATATCGTTTCCGGTTGCACTTCTTATGGAATGAGAATTAAATAACTTACACAAGGAAAGTGGGGTGGGCTCTTATAGCCCGCCCTTTTTGGACGGGCGGGACGCCCATCCCACCATAACAATTAAAATTGTAAGTTATTTAATTCGCGATCCTTATGATACCGAGGACACGGCGCCGTGTCCTGACTGTGGGTAATATTAAATCCGATGATAGCGGAATTGATATAACTCTCTTGGTATCAGACTGTTTTACGATCGCAGTGAGATAGCAATGTAACTCCTAACCGCGACTTCGTTACGGTGAGGAGTTAGGCGATTTTTAGGTAATAACGCTTCTATTCTAGATAGAACATTGCAGTATAATCTACTTGGCTAATTGTTTAAAAAAACTCCCAATTAGGAGCAATTTCAACCTCAATCTCTTCGTCATATCCAGCCAATACAAACAAGTTGTGGGTACTCTCGTCAACACAGACCATGTGAATAGGTGGCAATACCAAATATGTCAAGTAATCACTGATGGGATAAATTAACCGCAATATTTGTACATACTATGTTTTTTTGCGCTGACCTACTTACTCGAAAATTGTCTCGTCTTCCTTTCGCCACGCCGGATCGACAATACAAATAAATATTAGCGGCTCTGTGCCGCAGTTGTAAATAAACTGCTTGGCGTTTGGCGGAATGTAAACTGCATCTCCGGCTTCCACGAATTGATTTTCGTCGTCGATGTGCATTTCTCCAACGCCGCTGAGGATATAGTAAACTTCAGAAGTTGTCAGGGAGTGCAGCGCAGAAGTTTGTCCCGCTGGCAAAGCGGCATGGGCTAAACTGTAACGCAACTCGACAGATTGTTTGTCTGGATGCAGCAATTCTCGCAGTTGAGTACCGTCGCCAGCAATAAACTCCTCGCAGGCATTTAGCTTTTGAATTAGCATTCTTTCCACACTCCTGAAAATCTCTTTACTATAAGTTAAATTTAATTGAAAAAGCGAGAGATGTTAAGAAATATGTAAAGCGGCGGCCGAAATTTTTAACCGTAAGTTCCCGAATGCGCTCGATAATCAGGACAGTTGATCGCATCTTCAGATAAAGCTATAGTAGGCTGAACGGGACACTTGAGGTGGTAGTCGCCGGTGAAAAATACGCAGTTAGCACAAGGGATTTGGTGCATCCGCTGAGCTCGGCGCAGGGAGTCGGCGACAGTACGCCCGATACTCGAACACAGCAAAAAAACTAAACCCCAGGCGGAGACAAAACACAGCGGGACTAAAACAGGCTGTATTGCCTTAAGCAAAAAGTAAAGCATAGCAAGAAAATTCAGCGGTAGAAGCCATACATACATTACAGTAGTGGAATTGGCGCTCGATCGACCCAAAAGTTTAGAATCCTTTACAGCTCGATCGAGAAACCGGGCAATTATGGCATGATAAGGAACAGTCCTTAAATAAATTTAGAGGAAATCAGTTATGACTCTGCGATTAGGCGATACAGTTCCCAACTTTACCCAAGCTTCGTCTGAAGGGGAAATCAATTTCTACGACTGGGCCGGCGATAGCTGGGTAGTGTTGTTTTCTCACCCGAAAGACTATACTCCAGTGTGTACCACAGAACTCGGTGCAGTCGCCCGTCTCAAGTCGGAATTTGAAAAGCGGGGCGTCAAAACCATTGCCCTCAGCGTCGATGATGTGGATTCTCACATGGGCTGGATTAAAGATATTGAGGAAACTCAAAATGTCACCCTCAATTATCCGATTTTAGCTGATGGCGATCGTAAAGTCTCCGACATTTACGACATGATCCATCCCAACTCGCTAAACAACTTAACAATCCGCACAGTTTTTGTAATTGACCCGGAAAAGAAATTGCGTTTGAGCATTACTTATCCGGCTAGCACTGGTCGGAATTTTAATGAAATTTTGCGAGTTATTGATTCCTTGCAACTTACGGACAAATACAGCGTTGCGACTCCAGTTGATTGGAAAGACGGCGACGATTGCGTAATCGTACCTTCGATTACCGACCCCGCAGAGTTAGCAGAGAAATTTCCCAAAGGCTACACCCCGGTTAAGCCTTATTTGCGGATGACTCCTCAGCCGAATAAATAGGTTTAACATTCCTGGACGCAGAACCTAATTATGTAAGGTGTAAGCTGTTCTACATTTAAATTGTCTGTTAAAAAACAATCAAATTCTTGTGGGGTGGGCGTCCCGCCCGCCCTCAACATACAATTTAAATGCGCGACAGCTTACACTGCACGCCTTACCTCTATAATTCGCGCGTCCAACCTTTTTGTAGTGAGGAGTTTAGTCCTTAATCCTAATTTTTGACGGCTAAACTCCTCACTACACACAAAGAACTTGTGCAATCTCGTCTGAATAATTGAGATTTGAGGAAAGGCAAAATGTTGTCATCTCCGATCGTATTGCAAATGCCACCAGAATTGCAAATGACAGACGACGAATTTTTTAATTTTTGTCAAATCAATCGCAACTTGCGGATTGAACGCAGCCTGCGGGGAGAAATACTATTGTTGACTCTCGTTGGGGGAATCAGCAGCAACCGCAATGCTATTTTAACTGGAGAACTGGGAATTTGGACAAAGCGAGACGGAACTGGCATTGCCTTTGCTTCTTGTACGGGATTTACTTTATCGATCGGCTCCGTGCGATCGCCTGACGCTTCCTGGATTAAACTGGAAAGATGGAATACTTTATCAAAAGCACAGCAAGAAAAATTTGCCCCGATTTGCCCTGACTTTGTAGTTGAACTCAGACCAGATTTTGAGGACTTAGAGCCGCTGCAAGAAAAAATGCAAGAATATATGAGAGAACCAGGAGTGGAGTTAGGCTGGCTTATAGACCGCAAAAATCGCAGAGTTTACATCTACCGTCCCGGTTTGCCAGAGGAATGTTTGGAGAATCCGGCGACAGTTAGCGGCGACCCCGTTTTGCCCGGATTCGTACTCAATATGAGCAAGATTTGGTAGGCTTAGTATAGGAGCAACGATCGAGGAAATCAATTATGTTGACATCAACAATTGTGTTGCGAATACCGCCAGAATTGCAAATGACAGATGACCAGTTTTTCGAGTTCTGTCAAATCAATAGTGAATTGCGCATTGAACGCAACAAATCGGGAGAATTGCTAATTATGCCTCCTACTGGTTCGGAGACGGGAAACCGAGAAGGTAATATATTTGGGCCGCTGTGGGTTTGGGCAGAACAAAATGGTACTGGTTTAGCGTTTACTTCGAGTACAGGATTTACTCTGTCAACCGGTGCCGAAAAGTCGCCGGATGCTGCTTGGATAACATTGGAAAGATGGAATGCTTTGTCACCAGAACAAAAGCAAAAGTTTGCCCCGATTTGCCCTGATTTTGTAGTAGAACTCAGGTCGGCTTCTGACAATCTCAAGCCCTTGCAAGAAAAAATGCAAGAATATATGAAAGAACCAGGAGTGCAGTTAGGTTGGCTTATAGACCGCAAAAATCGCAGAGTTTACATCTACCGTCCCGGTTTGCCAGAGGAATGTTTGGAGAATCCGGCGACAGTTAGCGGCGACCCCGTTTTGCCGGGATTTGTACTCAATATGAGCAAGATTTGGTAGAAGTGCTAGCAATAAATATCAACTTATTGTAAAAATTAATAATAGGATGCAAACACGCAAAAAATATGGATATCAAAAACGGCTTTGTAGGCACAATCGGCAACACGCCACTAATTCGCTTAAACAGCTTCAGCGATGAAACTGGCTGCGAAATTCTCGGCAAAGCAGAGTTTCTCAATCCCGGCGGTTCCGTTAAAGATAGGGCTGCTTTATACATCATCAAAGATGCAGAAGAAAAAGGCTTGCTGAAACCGGGCGGCACCGTTGTTGAAGGCACTGCGGGCAATACTGGCATCGGTTTGGCACACATTTGCAACGCTAAAGGTTACAAATGTTTGATTGTGATTCCCGATAACCAATCTCAAGAAAAAATCGATGCTTTGAAAACCTTGGGCGCTGAAGTTCGGACTGTTCCCGCTGTTCCTTACAAAGACCCAAATAATTATGTCAAATTGTCGGGTAGATTGGCGGCGGAAATGGAGAATGCAGTCTGGGCAAATCAGTTTGACAATTTAGCCAATCGCCGAGCTCATTACGAGACAACTGGCCCGGAAATTTGGGAACAAACAAACGGGAAAATTGATGCTTGGGTAACAGCTACCGGTACGGGCGGCACTTTTGCTGGCGTAGGAATGTTTTTGAAAGAAAAAAATCCTGCTGTGAGAATTGTCTTGGCAGACCCGATGGGCAGCGGGCTTTACAGTTATTTCAAAACAGGGGAAATTAAGACCGAAGGTAGTTCGATTACTGAGGGAATTGGCACCACTCGCGTGACTGCAAATATGGAGAATGCCCCGGTAGATGACGCCATTCAAATTGACGATACTGAAGCTGTCCGGGTGATTTACCAACTGCTGAGGAAAGAAGGGCTATTTATGGGCGGTTCTGTGGGGATTAATGTAGGGGCGGCGGTGGCTTTGGCGAAGCAAATGGGGCCTGGACATACTATTGTTACGGTACTCTGCGACGGTGGGGCTCGGTATCAGTCGCGTTTGTTCGATAGACAATGGTTGGCTTCCAAAGGGTTGTCACCAGATTAATCGTAGGGTTCGTTGAAGTCTTAAGCTGTCCCGCATCTAAATTGTATTTTTCGGGCGGGCGGGACGCCCACCACACAATAATTTTATCCAACTCTACTCGTTACCAGGCTCTGCGTCGAATTTTCCCCTGCAAGCAAGGCTCTTTCTCGGGAAATTTTTTCTTCGCCTCTGCTTGGGAACCAGTTAAAATTTGAGTATATATGCGCGCATCTATTCCCATTATAAAAAATAGCATATATGTAGCAGAATGTCAAGTAAAAAAACATGAAAATGATCGAATCTTCTAGGCGAGTTCTTGTTTGCCAAAACCGCACTTGTCG
>JAICRN010000805.1 GCA_025937335.1 Microcoleus sp. TY_ISSM_2_bin.22 | reverse complement strand
TGTCCGAGGGAGATGCAATTCGGATCGGCCCGTTTACTCTAACTTACCGCAGCGGTGAGTTGCAGATGCAAGACTCCGGCCATCAAATTCGTTTGGATGCTGACAGTCTGGTGATTCCGAAGCGTTTGGATAACATCACTTTGGCGATCGAACCCGGGCAGTTTGTGGCTTTAGTCGGCGGTAGCGGCGCTGGCAAATCTACTTTAATGCGGACGCTTTTAGGCATCGAAAAAACTACTAACGGCGCTGTGTTTCTCAATGGTGACAACCTGCGCCAAAACTTCAATATTTACCGCAATCAAATCGGTTACGTGCCTCAAGATGATATTGTACACGCAGATTTGACAGTAGAAGAAGTCTTGAGTTATGCAGCTAAATTGCGCTTACCTCCCGATACAGATGTCAAGCAGGTAGTCGCAAAAACTTTAGAAGATATTGAAATGACTCACCGCCGCAAGGCTTTGGTAAAACAGCTTAGCGGCGGACAGCGAAAGCGTGTCAGTATCGGAGTTGAACTGTTAGCAGACCCGAAACTTTTCTTTTTAGACGAACCGACTTCAGGACTCGATCCGGGTTTGGATAAGAAGATGATGCAACTGCTGCGAAAGTTGGCAAATCAAGGCCGGACGGTGATTCTGGTTACTCACGCGACGGCAAATATCACGATGTGCGATCGGATTGTGTTTATGGGTCGCGGCGGACGCCTTTGTTACTTCGGCCCGCCTAGGGAAGCCCTCGATTTTTTCGATGTCAAAACTGGCGATTTTGCAGACATTTACAACGAATTAGAAACAGGAGAAACCAACGTTCAAAGCTGGGCAGAAAAGTTTAATAAATCTCCCTACAATCAGCGCTATATTGTCAACCATTTCAGCACAGGCAACGCTAATGCAAAAACGCCTTCCGCACCTTCTGTTCCCAAATCTCAATCTTTTGTAAAACAACTGGTTTTGCTGGCCCAGCGCTATTTTCAGCTTATTTCCCGCGACTTAGTTAACTTGAGTTTAGCTCTTTTAACGGCTCCGATAGGCATTAGTTTGCTGCGGCTAGCCGTCAGAGATAAAGACCCGTTAATTGGCGCACCGGAGGCAACTTTAGCACCTTTAGCGCTCAGAGTTTTATTTGTATTTACCTGCGCGGCGATTTGGGTGGGGCTGGCAACTTCTCTGCAAGAAATTGTAAAAGAATCTGCTATTTATTTGCGCGAACGTTTGGTAAATTTAGGATTGTTTGCTTATTTGGGTTCAAAAATATTTATACTTTCTGGTTTGGCAGTATTGCAAACGCTGTTAATGGTAGGAGTTATTCTGATTGCTTTTAAATCCCCCGAACCGAGTTTTATTTCCTGGGCGATGGGGGCAACTATTACCACCTTCCTAACTTTGATGAGCTGCATAAGTCTCGGATTAGTCGTTTCCGCGATTGTCAAAAATAGCTCTCAAGCTAATAGCGCTTTGCCTCTATTATTGTTGCCTCAGATTATTTTTTCGGGAGTTTTGTTTAAGATGGAAGGTGCGGCGAGCAAGTTTTCTTGGCTGATGTTAAGCCGCTGGTCTGTGGGTGCTTACGGCTCTTTAGTTAATGT
>JAICRN010000291.1 GCA_025937335.1 Microcoleus sp. TY_ISSM_2_bin.22 | reverse complement strand
GAAACTGTGAGTTATGAAGATTTGGTTGCTACGGGCGCAATGAATGCAGCTAAGGAAAAAGGCTTAGTTCGCAGTGAAGGAAAAGAGTATATTGTACAAGAGGGGGATGTGCTGTTGTTTCGATTTAATGTTTAGCTTTTTTAAGGAGATGAACACATGGATATCGTTTCGCTGGCAATTGCTTGGCTGGTAACTTCGGTGAGCTTTTTTATTATTTCAAAGTTGCCCATCGGGGTGGACATTGACACTTTTGGAAAAGCGATGATTTCGGCTGCGGTTTTTGGATTGCTGAATGCTTTGGTGCGGCCAGTTTTTGTGGTTTTGGGTTTTCCATTGGTGTTGGTAACTTTTGGTTTGTGGATAATTGTTATCAATGCGATTATCTTTGGATTAGCTGCTTGGCTAGTGGATGGATTTCGCTTGCGCTGGGGAATTTGGAGTGCTTTGCTGGGGGCGATCGCCCTCGGTTTTATCAACTCTTTGCTCTATGAGCTGTTGCGGACTCTGCCTAGTGTAAGGTAGATCCGGGTAATGCGGGGGGCGGAAGGAAAGGGCGGGTTTATTCATCCTGTTAGTTATCGCAAATATTTCAGGTGAAACCCGCCCCGACGACAAATATTTTAGGTTTAATTCCTCCATATCAGGTATTTGTTTTTTGGTAATGGTTGAGTTATTAGCCTTCGCAGTAGTCGATAAATTTGTCTGGAACTAGGCGCAATTCGCCCGATTGAAAGCGATCGATGGGCATCCAAAATGCAGTATGTTCCCCATCTCCGTCTGCAAAATCCAGACTCTCCAATTCATAAAATTTGGAATCAACAAAATCGCACTGGTATAGTTGTATTAATTCGTGTCCGGCTTTGCCATTATAAACAAAGAAGTTTTCCAAACAAGCCAAATATTTGATATTTGTTAACTCGGCTTTAATTTCTTCTTGAAACTCTCTTTGCAAAGCGTCGATGCTGTGTTCTCCGAATTCTATACCACCGCCCAGAGCTCGGTAAAATGTGTCTTGTTTGACCGGATCTTCGCATTCTGACACGAAAAGGCGATCGCCCGATCGAATTAATCCTAAAACAATTACGCGAATTGTACCTTTTTGCATAATTAGTTATCAGTCATTAGTCATCAGTTAACTGGTTCCTAGGCTCTGCCTAGGAATCAATGTCCAGAGGCTCTGCCTCGCTTTCGGAGCAGGCAAATAGGAGGCAGAGCCTCCGGATCTGTGTTACCAGGCAGAGCCTAGTAACGAGTAGAATCCGCCCCTAATGAGTAATCACTAATGACTAATTATCAGCAGCAAAAGACTCTCGACGGCGACTGTTGTCAACGGGCCAGTCTGTATTTTCCCCGCCGATAATGAGTTTTTCAATCGTTACGAATTCTTTGCTGAGTTGCTGGAAAACATTAATCAAAACATCGAGGCCAATTGCATCGCTAGTGCCCAAATCAAACCAGCAGCGAGCCCAAGAACCTTGATACTCCATTTCTCCCATATTGTGCATCAAAGCCATCATGCTTTGGTCGGCTAGATTAACATCGTAATTCATCTGACTGATGTCTAAGCCTTCATCTTGAACTTGCAAATTTTCCGCATTAAATCCTCCGAGTTTTCCCAAGAAAAACCAAGAGTCAAACACTTCTTCAACATACTGTTTTTCACCGTTTGAAGGCACGTTGCTGAACTTCAGCCAAATCCAGAGGTCAAAGGGGTTAAACTCGCGAAACTCTACTTGCATAGTTTTTTGGTGTTTTTATAGTGGTGGTAAGGCTGCCGGCCCCCAGACTCCATCTGCATCTCTAATTTTATCGCGCATCGGGTCGCAGGCGCGAGATTTGCTGTCGAGACGGTTGCGGGTTCTGCACTGCTGAAAGAAGATTTCGGCTACTAAACTGCGCGGCAGTTGGTCGGGTTTTGCTAAGGCTGCGTCGAAGTTTTTTCTGGCTTCCTCAAGTAAGGTTTTGTTGCCGTCTTTCCCCTGGGATTGGGAAAATAAGATTTGTGCTTTTAGATAGAGAACTTCGGGATTATTTGGCGTTTCTGCTAGGGATTTGTTGGCAAACTCTAAAGCGCGATCGTACTTTTTTAAGTCTCGATAGCCTACTGCCATGCCGCGATAAGCTAAGTAGCGAGGAGAGGCTTTTTGTTCGAGTCTTTGAATGGCTTCGTTGGGGTTGGAAAAGGGCAGGTTTGTGGCTAGCATTAAGTCCATGTAGCCTTTGATCAGGTTAAGTTCGGGGTCGTTGGGCGCTATTTTATCGGCGACCTCTAGGTATTGAAATACTACTCGCAGTTTGTTGAGTGCTTGGGGCGCACCTTTGGCTGTTCCTTCTTTGGCTATAATGTTCGCCCCTTCTAAAAAGTGACCTGCTGCTGTGTAGATGTTGCCGCGCAATGGATTAGTTTTAGTCAATTTTTCGCCGACTTCGCGAGTTTTTTGCGCGTAGG
The DNA here is from genome assembly GCA_025937335.1 of Microcoleus sp. TY_ISSM_2_bin.22. Taxonomy (GTDB): domain Bacteria; phylum Cyanobacteriota; class Cyanobacteriia; order Cyanobacteriales; family Microcoleaceae; genus Microcoleus. The sequence continues at coordinate 4,746 of JAICRN010000291.1, read as the reverse complement.
AATTCATCGAGTTTAAGTCCTGCTCGATGTATGATAGGGAGGCTGCCATCGCATAGGCTAGCGGCTCGTTTGGTTCGGCTGATAGTGCTTGTTGAACTTGAGTTTTTGCTTGTTTGTAGTTTCCTTCCTGAAACATTGTTTTGAAAGCGGTTTCGGTGTTGGGCCCGATCGCCTGCGGGTTGCTGCTGCGAAAGGGATCGCCCGCTACTGCCGAGTTAATGCAGATGCTGAGGGCGATCGCTCCTGCACTGGCGATCGCCCGCACTGTCTGTTTAGAACTTAACATTTGCTTGCCAAGCGATGCTAAAGGGGTTTTCGTCATAGTCAATTCTCTCAATGTAATATACTGTAAACTAGAAACAAGAGAGTTAAATTTTCAGACTCTCGGGCCGCGACCAAAAAAAGAGTGAAATTTGCTTGATTTTTTCTAGCTGTTGCGTTATATTTTAATAATGGGAGTGTGACTTGTAATATATTAAAGAAAAGATTTCCATTATTAGAATATACCATGAAAAAACTGAAAAATCAAACGCCAATCCTGAAAAAAAAGGAAATTTTTGTTAAGATTTATGTAAAATAATTGTGTGCGATCGACCCCAGCCAAAAACAGCCTTAACTATCAATAGCACAACCAAAAGTTCCCCGCTCCAACAATAACTATTTTTTTAATTGTTGACTGTTGAGTGTTAACAACTGCCAACTGCCAACTGCCAACTGCCAACTGCCAACTGCCAACTGCCAACTAACAACTGCCGTTAATGCTTTATCTAAAAAACTTAGTATATCATCCTACAGCCTGTCCGAATGCTATTCTGAAAAATATTAACTTAGAACTTCCCTCGCAGCAAATGGGGCTGATTGTGGGTCGCAGCGGTTCTGGCAAAAGTACGCTATTAGAAATATTAGCAGGTTTAGCCGAAAAAACTAGCGGCGACATCCGTTGGCGGGAACAAGAATTAACGCCAGAACACTTGCAACAGTTAGGAGGTTTAGTGTTCCAGTTTCCTGAAAGGCATTTTTGCGGAGGCACAATTTTAGAAGAATTGCGACTGGGACATCCTGAATTGGGACAAGAACAAATCAACAAAGCAATGGCAGAAGTGGGACTCGGACATTTGCCGCTGCGGGCTTCCCCCCACGCTTTGAGCGGCGGACAACAGCGCAGGGTTGCCCTGGCGGTACAGCTAATTCGGCAGCCGCATTTGCTACTTTTGGACGAACCGACGGCGGGTTTGGATTGGTCGATGCGGCGGCAGTTGGTAAGCTTGTTGAGCAAGTTGAAAAGTCACTGGACTTTGTTGATTGTTACTCACGATGCTAGCGATTTGGTGAGCGTTGCCGACCGATTTTGGACTTTAGATCACGGGGATTTGCAAGAGGTCGATCGGGCTAAGTTAGAAGCTAAGGAAACGAGTTGCGTTTGAGTTTTTTGGCGTTTCCAATGGTTCCCGGGCGAATAGAATTCGCGTCTGTACAAACGAAGTCCGCCTACGCGGGCAGAAAGAAAAAAGTGAGAATAGAACTAGATGATCGATGAGATTAAAATGCCTGTATTGCCCCAGATGAACGAGTTGTGGCAAAAAACGCTGAATTGGCAGCCGGATGAGTTGCAGCAACAACAATTTCAGCGGCTTTACGAGTTAATTGTCGAGGGAAATCGCTCCTTGAATTTAACTCGAATTACTGAGCCGATGGAGTTTTGGGAAAAACATTTGTGGGATTCTCTGCGGGGAATTGCCAGACTGCTGCCAGCTAGTCACAATTCGGCGGAAAATCCCGAATTGTCCGCCGAGTCGGTGCAGAAAGCGATCGACATTGGGACGGGTGGGGGTTTTCCGGGGTTGCCGATCGCGATCGCCCTGCCGCAACTATCAGTTACGTTGCTCGATTCTACGCGCAAAAAAATTACTTTTTTGGAAACAGTTTTGCCGTCTTTAGGGATAGAAAATGCGGCGACTTTGTTGGGCAGAGCCGATGAAATTGCCCGAGCGCCACAGCACAAACAAGCTTATGATTTAGCAGTTCTCCGAGCAGTGGGAGCCGCTCATCTCTGCGCTAAATGCGCGCTGCCCCTACTGAAAAATGGCGGTTTGGCGGTACTTTACCGTGGGAATTGGACGGTGGAGGAAGAGACCGAGTTGCAAAGGGCGATCGAGCATTTGGGCGGTAAAGTTGAGTCAGTAGAAGCATTCACAACGCCGACGACTCAGGGGACGCGGCACTGCGTTTACTTGCGGAAAGTTGTACAGCAGTTCGAGCGTCCCGTGCGCTAGTAGGGACACGGCACTGCCGTGTCCTGTATTTCATCGGCCGTGTCCTGTATTTCATCTAATCGAAAACTACCCGATCGCCTGTTCGTAGCGCTTGTTAATTTCCGCCCAATTAACAACATTCCACCAAGCTTTTAAGTAGTCGGCGCGCAGGTTTTGGTATTTGAGATAATAAGCGTGTTCCCAAACATCGTTACCCATAATTGGATAGTTGCCATCTATCAAAGGCGTGTCTTGATTTGCCGTAGTTGTTATTTCAAGTTTGCCAGCTTTATTGCGGACTAGCCAAACCCAACCGCTGCCAAAACGCTTGGCGCCGGCATCGTTAAATTTTGCTTTAAAATCGTCAACACTGCCGAAAGTTTGCTGGATTGCTGTTGCAATTGCCCCTGTGGGTTCGCCGCCACCTTTGGGACTCATGATTTCCCAAAACATACTGTGATTTAGGTGTCCGCCGCCATTGTTACGCACGGTTGTGCGAATATCTTCCGGTACTTTGCTCAAATCTCGCAGCATATTTTCCGCAGTGATATTTTTGAGTTGCGGGTATTTACTGACAGCATCGTTGAGGTTTTTAACGTAAGCGGCGTGGTGTTTGTCGTGGTGGAATTGCATTGTCCGCGCATCGATGTGCGGTTCTAAAGCATTGTATTCGTAGGGCAGAGGCGGGAGTGTAAAAGGCCCGGGAGTTTGGGCTATTTTTGGACTTTCTGCAACTGGACTTGCTTGCGATACATTATTTCCTGACGCTTGGCAAGCACCTGCGGTAATAGCTCCGACGGTGGCAGTCACCAAATACAAGAAATCTCGGCGTTTGAGAGTCATAAAAAGTACCTAAGTGAATTATTAACTGTTTTATCTCAGATTAAAGCAAAATGGGAGCGAGTTGATAAAAAAAGTTGTATCGCCCGAATGGATGAGACGGATGGGCGATGGTTGTGAGAGTTTCTCAAGTATAGGCTAATTGTGTGCGCGTAACTAACTCACGTGCTCCGGTTCACTAATCCGGTTTCTGTCTCGAAACCGGGTTTTTTTTGATTATTCTTGGGACAAGCGCTGGATGGCTTCGCCTCCAAAAAGCCGATCGGCTGCTTGAAGAATACCGGGAATTTTAGCAGCGTGGGGACTGTGGGCGAGAGGGCGGCGCAAGTCTAATTCATCGAGGCGATCGGCTTTTTGACCGGGGAACCAGTGGCCCCCATTACCTAAGAGGTTGTAGCGCATCTTGCAATAGTCGATCGTATCGTAAGCCTGCGCCAAATTCCACAGCCACAAAATCACATAAATATTAATACCTCCAGGAGTATTTTCTATAGTTGGTAAACCGACGTGCCAAGTTTTAAACCAATCTTCTCCTAATTTATCAATTGCTGCTTTTTCTAACTTTTCTAATATCGGAGGCAAAATTTCATCGGCTCTATCTAACAATTCTACAGCTTTCAGATGCTCGTTAAAATCTTCAGGTTTGGCTGCCCCCAAACTCAAAGTGTGTACTTGCGGATGCGACAAACAAAACAAATCGTTAAACACCATCGGACTCAGCGGATAGCACAAGTCTACCAATTTTTGCGGCGGGCTGTAAAGTTGACCGCCTTTGTCGGAAGGACTGATAATAAAAACGCCCATATCGTGACGTTTAGCAGCTTCAATAGCCGGCCAATTAATTTGATTGATGTAGTACCAGTGCAAGTTAACATAATCAAATTGATTAGTTTCAATTGTTTTGACGATCGCATCCGTCGGGCCGTGAGTGGAAAAACCAATAAATCTAACTTTGCCTTCTGCTTGCAAATTTTTAGCCACATCCATGCAGCCGCCCGGACGCATAGACTCCTCTAGCAATTCGCACGTATTAATGCCGTGTAGCGACAGTAAATCGACGTATTCCAGTTGCAAATAAGCTAAGGATTTATCAAAGTCTTCGCGAAACTCTTGGGAGTTTGGTTTGGGATTAATTTTCGTTTGCACTATCAACTTTTCACGGGGAAAGTTTGGCAAAATTCGCCCCAACTGCATTTCGGAAGTGCCGTAACCGCGAGCAGTTTCTATGTGATTGATGCCGCATTCAACCGAGTAGCGAATCGTCGCTTCTAGATTTTTTTGATTGTCTGGTGGAATTTCATTGGCTGGCACGTCTTGCCATTTGTACTGATATCTCATGCCACCGCAGGAAAAGACTGGCATGGATAATTCTGTGCGACCAAATCTGCGATATTGCATCATTATAATCAAAGTCAAAACTATAGCAGAAGGAAGTTCGGCAACGGATTATGTAACGGATGTAACGGATGTAACGGATGTCAGGGAGAAGGAAGTTCGGCAACGGATTATGTAACGGATGTAACGGATGTAACGGATGTCAGGAAGAAGGAAGTTCGGCAACGGATTATGTAACGGATGTAACGGATGTAACGGATGTCAGGAAGAAGGAAGAAGGAAGCATCGCAAGGGTTTCATTGATTAAGAATTTCTTAAT
>JAICRN010000171.1 GCA_025937335.1 Microcoleus sp. TY_ISSM_2_bin.22 | reverse complement strand
TATTTGTGCTCGCTCTGGCCCTGAGTAAAGTCAATCGATTTTAGATTTTAGATTTTAGATTTTAGAGTTTAGAGTGAAGAATTGGAGAAAGCGACCTCACGGATGAATCCGGGGGGTTGTACCCGGGCTGCTTTCGGCCGAAGATTGGTAAATTCGATACATACTTAATAAAGTAGTTACTTCGGAGAAAAAAACAATGGCTGCAAACCAGCCAGACATCGATATTGCCCCCTTTATCGACTACGGCCTGATCGACCCCACGGCTACGCCAGAGCAAGTAGAACACTGTTGCCAACAAGCAGAGAGATTTGGCTTTGTCACAGTTTGCGTGTATCCCGCCTACGTCCGACAAGCAGTCGATCTGCTGCACGGCAAACGTCCCAAAGTCTGTACAGTTATAGGTTTTCCCACCGGTGCTTCGACTTCAAGGGTAAAACTTTACGAAGCTCTAGAAGCAGCAGATAATGGAGCCGTAGAGTTAGATGTCTCCGTTAACTTAGGATTGTTGAAAGCTGGAAGAATCGACGAATTCCACCGGGAATTAGCCCAAATTTGCGAAGAAACTAATCTCACCATCAAAGCAATTATCGAAAGTTCTCTCCTTTCGGATGCCGAAAAACAATTAGCGGCCCAGATTTGCATGGAAGCTGGTGTGGCTTACATCAAAACCAACACTGGCTTTTTTGGCCCGGCGAAAGTTGACGATGTGCGACTGCTGAAGGAAGTTACGAAGGGACGCATTGGGATTAAAGCGGCCGGCGGAATTCGCACTCACGAACAAGCTTTAGATTTGATAGTCGCGGGTGCAACTCGTTTGGGGACTTCCCGCGGCCCGGAATTAATCCGCCAGCGAGATAATTTAGACAAAAGTCATTAGTCATTAGTCATTAGCAATGGCTAATTGGTAATGGCTAAGTGGGAATTGGTTCGCCCTTACGCACCCTACAACTAAAAGTTCTGCCTCCTGGACTGTTTTTGCTACTGTCTAATAACAATACTTCGGACTGTTTTTGATTGCCAACTGTAGAATGACTGTTCCAGGCCGATCGACCAACGAGGACAATGAAACTGTCCGAAGTAATGCAGTAAATCTAAAATCTAAAATCTAAAATCTAAAATCGAGTGACTCGAACTTACAAAGCAACTGGAATCAATCTTAAGAGTGCGCCCATGGGCGAATCCGATCGAGTGCTGACAATTTTGACGCGGGAATTCGGCTTAATTCGAGCCGTAGCACCGGGTGTTCGCAAACAGCGATCGACGATCGGCGGTAGAAGCGAATTATTTGTCGTTAACGAATTGCTAATTGCCAAAGGCCGATCGCTCGACAAAATTACCCAAGCCGACACGGTACAATCCTATCCGGGTTTGAGCCGCAACCTCGGGAAACTCGCAGCCGCGCAATATCTGGCCGAATTGGCGATCGCCACGGCCCTTTCCGACGAGCCCCAAGAAGAACTCTTTTGGTTGCTGGGCGAACACTTGAGCCGTTTGGATCGTTTGTCCGATCGCACAGAAATCGAATCCGCCGCCGTGCTTGTCGCCCACCTCTGCCACGGCATTTTTCACCTGCTAGCCTTAGCAGGCGTCGCGCCCCAAGTCCAAGTCTGCTGCGCCACCAGACGCCCCCTGATCCCAAATTTCAGCGATCCGAACTGGCAAACCGGGTTTAGTATACCCTCTGGGGGAACCTTCAGCTTGTCCGAACTAGCTAACCTAGAGGCAGAACTCTCTTCACAAATCGGTAGCTTGTACAAATCCGCTTCCCGTTCCCGGCAAACCAATGGCAGCAAACACTTGACAAATTTCGAGATAAATGCTAATGAATTAGCAGCGCTGCAACAGTTGGCTAGTCCAGAACTAGGAGAGGGGATTGCCGATCGAACACCTTGGGTATCAGTAGAAAATATTTTGCGACAATATGCCCAGTATCATTTAGGTTGCACGATTCGTTCGGGAAGCTCGATCGACACCTACTTAGAGAATTTTGAGTTTTAAATTTTGAGTGTTGAGTTAAATAGGTGAACGAACCACAGTACATCGCACCCCCAGCCTGCGGGATACCCGAACCTGCCGGCAATTTCAAGTAAATTCTCAAGGTTGTTGCGACATCAGATAATAGATATAGATAAATTTACGAGATTATTAAACTTAGGGGTTAACACCTCAATTTTAAATTCCCATCCCCCCAACCTCCACCATCCCAGGCCATCCACCCCAAATCCTATGATGCGACTGTCCGATTCTGATTTGAGAATATCTGTGTTAGCTGTGACCCACCACAAGATGGAAGAACGAGAAAATTTTCCCGATTTTCGCTCCGATCCCATCTTGGTCGATCGACAATGGAGCAACGTCAAAGACCCAGAAATGGATAAATATCCCAAAAGTCCAGAAACAGAGTCAAGCAACGGCAAAAGCCAAGAACCCGAAGCAATCCCCCCGGTGCCAACTGCAGACCTAGCAGCAGAACTCTCCGAAGCAGTAGCCGAAATTCCCGAACAAGAAACAGGATTTCTGCCAGTTCTGAAAAACCGAAATTTTTTAGCATTGTGGAGCGGGCAAGTTTTCTCTCAACTAGCAGATAAAGTTTATCTCGTACTGACGATCGCCCTAGTGGCCAGCCGCTTTCAAGCGCCAGATCAAACCATCAGCAGGTGGGTATCAGCAATCATGATCGCCTTTACCATTCCCGCAGTGCTGTTTGGGGCCGCCGCGGGCGTGTATGTCGATAGGTGGTCGAAAAAAGCAGTGCTGGTCGCCACAAACCTGCTGCGGGGAGCCTTCGTTTTAACATTGCCCGTGCTGCTGTGGCTCTCTGACGGGTGGGAACTCGGTCAACTGCCGCTCGGATTCTGCTTGCTGCTGCTAGTGACATTCCTAGTCTCGACTCTAACTCAATTTTTCGCCCCAGCAGAACAGTCAGTGATTCCCCTAATTGTGGAACGCCGCCACCTGCTATCGGCAAACTCCCTCTACACCACAACCATGATGGGTTCGGTGATTATCGGCTTTGCAGTCGGGGAACCCTTACTAGCTTTAGCCGACACCCTATTTTCCAACCTCGGCGGCGGACTCGGCATCGGCAAAGAATTAGTAGTTGGGGGAAGTTACGCCTTCGCCGGAGTGCTGTTGCTGTCGATGAAAACAGGCGAAAAAAACGAAGTCGAACACGAACCGCCGCACCCCCTAGCAGATTTGCGAGACGGCCTGCGTTACATCAACGATCAACCGAAAGTCCGCAATGCTTTAATCCAACTAATTATTCTATTTTCCATTTTTGCAGCCTTGGCAGTTCTAGCGGTGCGGCTGGCAGAAATCCTGCCGGGTATGAAAGCATCGCAATTTGGCTTTTTGCTGGCTGCGGTGGGCGTTGGCATGGCTGCTGGGGCGGCGACAGTCGGCTATCTGGGCCACAAATTTTCTCACTCCCAACTGAGTTTAATCGGCTCGATTGGCATGGCACTTGCTCTGATGGGCCTTTCTGCATTTACACAGCATTTGTGGCTGTCGGTGCTGTTCATTACCCTGTTGGGTTTATTTGCCTCATTGGTGGGAGTGCCGATGCAGACTACAATTCAAGCAGAAACCCCAGAAGAAATGCGGGGAAAAGTCTTCGGGCTGCAAAACAATGCCACTAATATCGCTTTGAGTTTACCGTTGGGTTTGGCCGGGGTAGCAGAAACATTTCTGGGTTTGCCGACAGTATTTTTGGCTTTAGCAGGATTAGCGATCGCTGGGGGTGTCTTAACCTGGTATATTTCCCGTAGCAGTAATAGCAAAGTCGATCGAACCTAAAAAATAACAAACTCTGATTTACTGGAATGCACATCGCTTGGCTAGGAAAAAAATCACCCTTTTGCGGTAACGTCACTTACTCCAGGGAAGTCACCAACGCACTATTAGACCGGGGATACCAGGTTAGTTTCCTGCACTTTGCCCAAGAAGCGGGCCCGCTGGACAGGAACAATACGGGGTGGAACATGGCAAATGGTTTATGGGGGAAGGGAATTGCTCAAACCTCATATACCAGTTCGCTTTCGTCTGCCAGTTGCAACGAAGTCTCTTTACCCTGTCACTACAAATCGCAAATTTATACGATTCCCACTCTCAAGTCCCGCACAGTGCTGATGAAATCTCTGCGGCGGCTGAAACCAGATGTGGTTCACGCTTCCCTGACGCTTTCACCTCTAGACTTTTTGCTGCCGGAAATTTGTCAAGAATTGAATTTGCCTTTGGTAGCGACTTTTCACCCGCCGTTCGATCGCAAATTGCGGAATTTGACATCGGGAACCCAACACCTGATGTATCAACTGTACGCCCCCTTTTTGGCGAACTACGACTCGACGATCGTATTTTCTTACATTCAGCGAGATATTTTAGTGCGCTTGGGAGTGCCGGAAGAACGGGTAGCCGTGATTCCCAACGGAGTAGACGCGGTGAAGTATTCGCCCGGGCCTTCGGGGTTGAAGTCGCAATTAAAAGCCGATCGAATTTTTGTTTACCAAGGCCGCATAGCCCAGGAGAAAAATGTCGAGGCTTTGCTCAAGGCATGGAAACAGTGCAATTTTGGCCCGGGGAACGTGTTGGCGATCGTAGGCGACGGGCCCCTAGCAGCCTCGCTGCAACTGTTTTACGGCGAAGATGATGGCATTGTGTGGCTCGGATTTGTTGCTGAGGAGGAACGCCGTATCGAAATTCTGCGCGGTGCAGACGTATTCATTTTACCTTCTTTGGTGGAGGGACTGTCGCTGTCTCTGCTGGAAGCGATGGCCTGCGGTTTAGCTTGTTTGGCAACGGATGCCGGTGCTGACGGCGAGGCATTGGAGGAAGGTGCGGGGATAGTTTTGAACACTCAGCGGGTACGGAGTCAGTTGCAAACCTTGCTGCCGCTGTTTTGCGACCATCCTGAGTTGGGAATGCTGCTCGGTCAAAAAGCACGCAAACGGGCGATGGAGCGATACACTCTCAGTCAGAATATTACTGAGTTGGAAAAGCTTTATGCAAAGGTTCTGCAAAAGCAGCGCGTACCAGTTCGCGGTTTAGCTTGATAGGGGAAGGAAGGCGATACACGGATTTTGACACGGCGGTTACATCCGTTACAAAATTCGTTGCCTAACTTCCCGGGCGCAAATAATCCAAAAGCCGATCGCCAGAATCGGCCCGAATCAAAGCAACCACAACATCCGGCAAACTTCCCAAACTCGGATAAACAAAATAACGCGGTTCCCACCGCGGCCCAAACTTATCTTTAAAACTGTGCAATCCCTTAAAATTATAAAACTTGCTCAAGTGATCCGAAAGATAAATCAAAACCTTTTCCAACCGCCCGGATTTCTCAGCTTCTCCGACTCCCGCCAAAGCCGACAAACCCAAATCAAACTCTTCATATCCCAATTCTTGACAATGCTGCAACATCGAAGCAAACAAACACTCCATCGTGCCATTTTCCACCTCAGTGCGGCGCCGCATTAAATCAACTCCAACTACCCCATCTCCCGCCGATATCATATTAGCAAAAGCACTAATTCTACCGTCGGGAGTGTGGATGGCTGCGGCGCGAGTTTCCCGCAAATATGCCTCGTCAAACCAACCCACCGAAAACTTTTTTTCCGCACCCTGAACCATTTGCAGCCACTCGTCGCTGACGAGTTTCATTTGCCGCATCAATTCGGAACTTAAAGGAGGTTCGTAAAATTCAATTTGATTGCCGGCTTTTGTCAGTCTGTTGATAGCAGTTCTCAAGTTTTGATTGGTCTTGCCTTTGAGAGTAAAATTTTTGAGATTGACAATAGCTTCTTCGCCAATTTGCACGACTCGAAAACCGAGATTAGAATACATTTCTAGAGCGTCGGGCAAAGTTTGATAAAATGCTGGATACCAATCATTGCGCTCGCAAAATTCTTGAAACCCCAGAATTGCTTCTTTGCGGTCTTCTGCAGGCCCGATGGGGTCTCCCAAAGCGATCGCACCTCTACCTTTCGGCACATAGGCGATCGTACTTTTTCCCGAAGGACTAAAAAAATAAGATTTATCGTGAAGCAACGCCAGTCTCGCTAGCGTTGTCCGCCCGTATTTTGCTACAACTTCTCGAGCTTTATTCCGTTCCGAAATACTTGCCGAATCTCGCAGCAGCACCGGCCGCAGCAGCATCAAAAGTGCGTAACTAAGCGTTACCGTACCCACAGCATAAATCGAATCGGCAAAAAAGTTAGCAAACTGAGTTTGCGGAACCAACCCCGCATTGTCCGCCGTAAAAAACATGGCAAAAGTCTGGAACAAAGCTCTGTCTAAATCAAAATTAACCGCTTGTCCGTTAACTTGAAAACCCCTATCCAGAATGTAAAAACCCGCCGTCCCGTAAGCCAGCGTAAACAGCAAAGCCCCCAGCAAAACCCGGATTCCTTGAGCGATTGAAGGGCGATCGGATTTAGCCGTGAACGTCTTTCGCATCACCAACAACTGAAACAGCAGCACCCCAGAAAGCAAGCTTTCTTCAACATCCAATCCCTTGACTAAATGAATTACAATAGAAACGACTAACAATCCCACCGTCAGCAACCAAGCAATCCGCTTTCGCCGCAACAAATTAGTTGCCAGAGTTAGCAGCATAAATCCTATAACTGCTGCAAAAAAATGCCCGCCCGCACGCACGGGAAAAGGGAAAAATGGTTCTAGCCAACTTCGGCGATCGGGTAAACTAGGAGTTACTGCAGACAGCAGGTTAATAACTCCTACCAATCCGGTTAAAAATGATGCAGTCCAGAGTCCAATCCTAGTTTTTTGGGATAACACAGTTCACCTTTCTAATTTTTCTGTGCGGCCAGCGATATTTTAAACTGTTTTCCAACATAACTCAAAGAATCGGCTAAATGCTTGTGCCAATAATTCCAACCAACATCGGGGCCGACAATCCCGTGTCCTCCCGGAAATTTGTGAAACTCGTTAGCAATACCCAAACTGTTTAATTGCTCGTGAAACTGCTGAGTAGAATTCAGAAAGTCTGCGTCTCCTTCCCCAGCATCCAAATAAGCGCGCAACTGCTGTTTATCTTTAAGACTAAGTTGTTCCACTAAATATTTAGGACTGTTAGCCTGGCCGCTTCGATCTGTAAAATAACCGCTGTGGCTGAACAGAATATTAAAATTATTCAAGTAGCGCAAACCGATATTAAAAGCTCCCCAACCCCCCGAAGATTGTCCTCCTATTGCCCAGAATTTGGGGTCTTCCAGCGTTCTGTAGCGCGATTTTACGATGGCGGCTAACTCGGAGCCGATCGCGCTTTCCACCTTACCGTTGGGCCCGTCAAAATACTGCGGGTCCCACAAAGGACTCGTACCCCGCTTGTCGTTCCCGTCAGGAGTAATTACAATTGATGGCGGCAATCTTTTGCTTTTATATAAATCGTGAAGCACAGAAGTAACAGCAGCTTTGTCTTGATAAGCGCGCGCGTCTCCGTGCCCGCCGTGCAGCAAAAAAATCACAGGATAGCGCTGTTTGGGATTTTTTGCGTAACCAGGCGGCAAAATTAAACCGTAAGCGCGCTCTGAATTCATAGCAGCACTTTTATATGTTTTGAGTTCAAATTTTAGGTCGGCATCAGCTATGATTTTCGGAGGGTCTAACTGAGGTGCTCCGGCAATAAAAACGTACCAGTATCCACTCGCACCTAATAGGAGGATTGTACCCGCACCGATACGTAAAACTTTTCCCAACCACTTAGGCATATTGTTTGTTAGTTATTAGTTGACTGTTGGCTGTTGTTAGTTATTTGTGATTGATTGTATGTTACATATAAAAGCATTAATTCTCAAAGCTCAATTCTCAATGCCCAATTCCTAGTATGCTAAAGTCAGACTTATTGTAACCAAACTCGTGACATACAAAAATCCTACTCCTACAGTTGATATTATCATCGAATTGGTCGATCGCCCGCACCGCCCGATCGTACTCATCGAACGCCGCAATATTCCCTACGGCTGGGCAATTCCCGGCGGCTTTGTCGATTACGGGGAATCGGTAGAAACGGCTGCCAAACGCGAAGCTTTAGAAGAAACGAGCTTGAATGTAGAATTAATTGAACAATTTTACGTTTATTCTGACCCCAATCGCGACGCCCGCCAACACACAATCAGTATAGTATTCTTGGCTGCCGCTACTGGCGAACCTCAAGCCGCAGACGATGCTAAAAATTTACAATTTTTTGAATCTTGGCAGATTCCGGATCGATTGTGTTTCGATCACGATCGCATTTTGCACGATTATTGGCGTTACCGTCATTATGGATTGCGTCCGCGTTTGTAGGGTGAGGATTTTTTAATCGCAGATGCACGCGGATTAACGCAGATTGATTGCTATGATTTATCTGTGATTTATCTGTGTTAATCTGCGGTTAAATTCATTAAACTAAATTTTATGGCAAGCTTGACAATATTAGGCGGAGGTGCTTGGGGTTCGGCCTTGGCAAATCTGGGAGGCAAAAAAGGCGATCGGGTTAATTTGTGGTCGCGCCGCAGTTCTGTTAATCTAAAATCAGTTATCACAGGTGCGGATGTTGTCGTTTCGGCAGTTTCGATGAAAGGAGTTGGAGAAACAGTCGATCGACTGCTGGCGTTAGAGTTAAGCCCCGATACAATTATAGTTACTGTCACCAAAGGTTTAGATCCCGCGAGCACGCGCACTCCGTCTCAAATTTGGCAAAATGCCTTTCCTAACAATTCAATTGTGGTACTTTCCGGCCCTAATCTTTCCGAAGAAATTCAGCAAGGATTGCCGGCTGCAACGGTAGCGGCAAGTTGGGATTTAGCGGCGGCCAAGCAAGTGCAAAATATTTACAGTTCTGATATTTTTCGGGTTTATGTGAATGAAGACCCGCTGGGAACTGAGTTAGGTGGAACTCTGAAGAATGTATTTGCGATCGCCGCTGGTGTTTGTGACGGTTTACAATTAGGAACTAATGCTAAATCTGCTTTGCTGACTCGCGCTTTGCCGGAAATGATTCGGGTGGGAGTTCGTTTGGGAGCTCGCGCAGAAACTTTTTACGGTTTGTCTGGTTTGGGAGATTTGCTCGCTACTTGCAACAGTCCTTTATCGCGCAATTATCGAGTTGGTTTCGGATTGGCTGAAGGCAAATCTCTGGAGCAAATTTTGCACGAATTGCAGAGCACTGCTGAGGGAATCAATACTACTAATGTGTT
>JAICRN010000641.1 GCA_025937335.1 Microcoleus sp. TY_ISSM_2_bin.22 | reverse complement strand
AATAATGCCAATTTCCTCTGTGTTAGTTGTACATTTAGGCAATTTCTCATTTGCAGGAATTTCCAAAATTGCTATTTGAAACCAGGAACAAGCGCCAAACTTACAAGGAAAACCTGTAGTTTTATCTATGGTAGGTTTTAAGCTGAGGATAGGTTCATCAATACGTGCATCTGATTGAGATTTTATTAAATACTTCATCTCAACTCCTAGCACAGTTTCTTGAGAAAGAATCACAGAACCATGAGGAATATTAGTTCCCGATACATATACCTGCTGAAACGGCTCTAAAATTGCTTTCTTGCCATCGACATTGATTTCCACACAACCAGTAAAAATCATACCCATTTGGTTTTCTGGATGTTGATGAGGCTCAAAAATTGCTCCCGGCGAGATATTAGCTAATTGAATGACTATTTCTTGACACTGGAAAAGAGTCAATTCTAAATCTGAGCGCGGCTTGATAATTTGAGGCTCTGGGAAAAATATTGACATTTTTTAATGTGATTACCTATGCGTGAGAAAGTTCGGATTGGAAAAGTTTAGGATTTTTGATCCCAATCACTCCCTGCTGCCTATTTTGCTGGCGACCATATACGAGCCAAGCCGTTTGGATAGAGCCAATAACTTCATCAACTACTAATATATCAGGATTTTCTTCAGCAAATTGCAAAGATGCGATACCGCTGTCATACTTACCCGCCAGCAAGTTTTGTCCCACCACGGGCTTCGCCGTCTCATAGGTAAAGGTATCCCAGCGTTCTGTATTGACATAAGCCCGCGTAGCAGGCATTAGTCCTAGACTGCGGGGATGTTCTACATCGCGACGGCTCAGCACTCCCATAGCACGAGTTGGACATAAGAAGCTATCAATTACAAATACTTCCCGAAAATACTTTTCTGTTAATTCATAAACTTTAGGATGAGCAGAGTTTTGGATGATAAAGTCAACCTTACCATTATGTAATAGCTCTAGTGCTTCTAAAAGATCGTCGAACAGTTCGATTTTCGCATTTGGTACTTCCTGAAACTTAATGTAAGCTTCCGTCGCCAACTCATGGCAAGTACCAGCAGGCCCTAACGTTGCAAAAATTAGCTGGTTGTTCATAACGGTAATCTGTGAGGATGAATTGAATAATCTAACTGGGTAAAAAGTAATAGCAAATTTTTACAAACTCAAGTAGTTTCAGACTGACTGCAATTAAAATTTCCAAATTTATGCAACTATGTCCACACTTTTTTAGAGCGATCGACAACCTCTGTTTCTGTTGCCGGGATATAAGATTGGTTAGAATCAAATTCTCCTTGAGTTGCCATCAACATGGCGTGAATTAATGCTTTCGCTTTTAGCATTGTTTCCTGAAATTCCATTTGGGGGTCAGATAATGCTATGATACCACCGCCAATGCCTATTGAGCTTTGTTCCACCGTCAGTACAGCGGTACGAATGACAATATTCAAATCTGCTGAACCATTTAATCCCAAAAAGCCGATCGCTCCTGAGTAAACTCCCCGCGCTTCTTGCTCTAATCGATCGATAATCTCCATCGTTCTCAGTTTGGGCGCGCCTGTCATAGAACCACCGGGGAAAGCATCCCGAATGCAGTCTATGGCGCTCATACCAGCACGTAATTGACCGCGAATCGTCGTCACCAGTTGATGCACTGTAGCATAGGTTTCCACATCCATTAATTTAGGAACATGGACAGTACCGACTGCACAAACCCTTCCCAAATCATTGCGAAGCAAATCTACAATCATCAGATTTTCAGCCCGGTCTTTTTCGCTGTTCCGCAATCGTTCGCGCAGGATAAAATCTTCGTCGGGTGTCTTTCCTCGCGGCAACGTCCCTTTGATCGGCTTTGTTTCCACCCAACCTTGGCGATCGATGCGTAGAAATCGTTCTGGGGATGAACAGGCGATCGCCACATCGCCGAAGCGCAAAAATGCAGAGTATGGAGCAGGATTTATCTGGCGTAAAGTACGATAAAATATCAACGGATCGGGAGTCGCATCTGTATGAATTTGGTTTGTCAAACAAACTTGATAGGTTTCTCCTTCGTGAATTTCCTGTAAACATTTCTCAATGTCATGAAGATAAGTTTTTTCTGACCGACTTAATCGGAAGAATACAGGTGTCTGTTTCTTTTCAGGCACCATAGGTGACAGGGGGGGGAGATGCCTAATTTCCTGTCCGATCGATTCAAACCAACCTTCGGCTGAGGCTTTTTGTCCCTGCTGAATTAGGCACAGCAAATAAAGCGTTTGCTCCTCATGGTCAATTGCAATCATCCTATCAGCCAAGAGAAACATGGCATCGGGTAGGCTAGAGGGGTGGTTTAATTTAGATCCGCATTCTGCTTTTAATTCATAGCCAAAGTAACCCACAAACCCGCAGTTAAAATCAAAGGGTAAATTCTCGGATGCACAACGGCGCTGTTCCAGTTCCCGCTTCAGATACTCAAAAATCCCCTCTGTCCTACAGGTGACGGTATTAGAATTTGCGATGGTGAGTTCTTGGGATAGGGTCTGATAACGAATCAGCAGACTATTTTCCCCACTGCTATCTCCCATGAAGGAAAAGCGAGCAAGACCGGGTTCAACACGGCTGCTGTCTAACCAGAAAGCATTCGGTGATTTGCCAAACAAATGCACAAACATCTGCTCGGTATCAGGACATATATTCAGCTTGCGCGTACAAAGTTCAAATTTCTGCTGCTGTGTTTGGCAAGAAGGACTCGTCAGTAAAGGAGCAGTGTAGCTCTTTTCTGTCCAATATTGTTTTGTCGGATTGTTGCCTCGCTCTTGAGCAAATTTTAGAGTAATTTCTTTAAAATTTTCGAGCAAGGTTTGTCCGTACTGAGTGCAGATTGACTCTGGATGAAACTGCACACCCCATAGTGGCAAAGAGCGGTGGCGCAGTCCCATCACAAGGTTGTCCTCCGTCCACGCCACTTTTTCTAAACAGTCTGGTAGATCATCTGAAACCAGCAAGGAATGATAACGTACTACAGAGAAAGGTGAAGGAATTCCCGCAAACAAATCAGTCCCTGTATGATAAACCTGACTCAGCCGACCATGACGCACCTCTGGCGCATGAATAACTTTTCCACCAAACACGTGACCCAACCCTTGATGTCCCAGACAAACTCCGAGCAGCGGTACTGAGGTATTCTGAATTGCTTGATAGCAGATACCAAAATCTTTAACATTCTCAGGACGACCCGGCCCTGGTGAAATGACAATGTTGTCAAATTCCCACTGTTGTACTTTTTCCCATGCAAATCGATCATTATAAATTACAGTGGGATACTCTCCATTGACTTCTGCAATTAATTGATAAAGATTAAAAGTATACGAGTCATAGTT
>JAICRN010000209.1 GCA_025937335.1 Microcoleus sp. TY_ISSM_2_bin.22 | reverse complement strand
TAGCAGTTCCTGGACATTTGATTAAAACGGTACGCGATGACGGGAAATTGTGGATGGGTTCAATTGTGGGAATCGAACCTTTAGCTTCTAGCGGTATTATGACGAACAATCTATCCGTATGCTTTGCGGCTGTTGGGGGAGGGATTGTTTTCGGTCTTTATACGGTTTATATTATGGCATTTAATGGAGTGAGCATCGGCGCGATCGCCAGTTTAGTAGCTCAGCACAATTTAGCTTACCCTTTTTGGGCGTTTGTATTTCCTCACGGTTCCCTGGAATTGCCGGCGATTTTTTTAGCTGGCGGCGCTGGTTTAATCATCGCCCGCGCCATCTTTTTTCCTGGCAAATATCGTCGTGCTGATGCTATGAAATTTTACGGTACTCAAGCTGCACAATTGGTATTTGGGATTGTGCCGATGCTGGTAATTGCTGGTACGATAGAGGGTTTTTTCTCGCCAAATCCCGCAATTCCCGATCCGTTGAAGTATGTGGCTGGGATCGGGTTGTTTGCGCTGTTGGTGATGTATTGCAGTAAAAGGCGATCGGCTGAAGTTCCTAGATAATTCGGATCTTGAAATCTGGCAACCACCGAGGGATTACCTACCTAGATCGAGCCAAGTAATTAATTAAAATCATGACTCAGATTAACATCTGCTTTCCAGAAGAAAATCCTTTTTCTCGAATCAAGATTCGGCATATATTTGGATGGTTGTTGTTATTCACTATAGCCATTGCATTTCAACTAGCAATTATTAGTAATATACTGGGGATAAACTTGGACAACAAAGAACCATTTGTTAATGCGATATTGGGAGCTTATTTATTAAGCTTGTCACTAAGTTTGTTCTGGCGAGAATGCAGGCTAGCGGGAATTGAAATTAAATATCTCATTGGTAAAGTTCCCGATCGCTACCAATGGTTGCCATTAGTAGCTCTGGCGATCGCTAGCGTGGTTTTTTCAATAGGTGCCTTCGGAATATTTTATTATTCTTTGTCTTTTATTGTACCTTCCTTTGTTGAACAAATACTGACTGAAAATATAAATAACAGCATTTTAAGAGCAGCTTCAAAATCAGTCTCACCAGCGCTTCACTACTTACAATTTGCCTTGGAGAGTTATGTAATAAATCCTGTGTTTGCGACGTTTTTTTTGATAAGTATTCCGCTACACAGATGGGCTGCCAAATGCGGAAATATTACAGCAATAATAGCTATGTGTCTGCTGTTGGGAACTTTGGCATATAAGAATTTTACAACGATGATTATTAGTTTATTAATTTACGCAATTTTATATGTAAAAACCCGCAGCTTACTTGTAGTAATAATTTTTACTAGCTTCCAAAATATTAGTTTTACAGTTTGGAATTTGTCATATACAATATTTTTTGGGGACAATCAAACAGGAAGCACTTTAGAGATATTTCGATCGCAAATACAGCTACGCGTGTTGTTTTTTGCTTTGTCAGCCCCTTGGGTAATCGGTTTCATATATAAAAACTGGTCGGTTCTCAAAGGGCCTTTACCTTACTTTGCGAATGCTTCCGAAGATGAGAAGATTAAAGCTGATTCCGAGACTTAAGTTGCAAATATCGGTCAACTAATTGCTCGCTAATTTGATTGGCTGGTGCATCCAAAACCAAAACTCCTTTTTGTTTCAACTGTGCAAAAGCTACCTGACGCTGTGCTAGTAAATCTAAAGCGACAGCACGATTATAAGAAGGTGTGATTTCCACGGTGGAAGTGTGAGCGATTTTGTCAACTAGAGGGTCGCGCAAAGTTACACAAAAAGGCAAATAACGAGGTGTTAAACGCGCTAAAGCCGAAAGCATTTCTGTAGAAGCTGTGACATCTACTAAATCAGTAATTAGCACTACTAATGCACGGCGAGTTTGTTGACTTACTAATTTAGTTACAGCACCAACATAGTCTGGTTCTAACAAAACTGGCTGAATTGGTGCTAAGCGTTCAATCAATTTAGATAGTTGATGTTGACCCCTTTCTGGAGGTATCCAAGTCGCGATTTCCCGATCGAACACGCCGACTCCCACGCGATCGCCCCGATTTAGTCCCGCCAAGGCTAAAGACAGCGCTGCATTAACTCCCCAGTCAAAGCGCTTTAAACCCTGCACTCGCGCCGTCATCAGCCGTCCCCTGTCGAGTAAAATAATCAAAGTTTGCTCTTTTTCTGGTTCTAAAACTCTGATTAAAGGGCGCGATCGCCTTGCAGTAGCTTTCCAATCAATCAAGCGAGGATCGTCGCCAATACCGTATTCCCGCAGTTCGGCAAATTCAGTTCCCATGCCGAGTTTTCGTAACCCGCGCATTGTGCCGCTATTTTCCAATGTTAGCTGAATAGAGAGTTCTTTCAACATCACTAAATCGGGATAAACGGCAACTTTTTCACTAGCAGGTATTGTCCAGTCGTGCCATGCTAAACCCCAGTTTCCCAACTGCCGCACTTGAATGTCTCCCCACTTATATTGTCCGCGATTTGACGGGCGAATTATATAAGTTAATTCTTCCTCGCTGTTAGGATTGAGGGATGCTTCCAGCATCGGCTGAGAGACATCAAACTCTAGCGGATAGGAGTCGCGCAGCCTAATTTTAGCTGTTTGATTTGCCGTTAGCGCAGCCCTCGGAGAGGATCGCACTGACAGTAAAACCGGATTGTCTCGCCCGATCGAAAGTCGGTGCAACGGATGGCGCGTTACTTCCACGCGATGAGATTTGACGCGCAGCGCGTCGGTAATGGCTAAGCCGATAATTAAACAGTCAAATAGTAAAGTGCCGGCGATACTTGTCTGCTGGTTGACAAGCATGGCTAGCAAAATGGCGATCGGAATTGCGATCGCTAACAATAAATAAAGGCGGATAGAAGGAATCATTTTGTTTTCAATTTTAAAGCGTAAGCAGTAATAGGCATATATTCTCTTCCCAAAACACAATTACAAAAAGGTTATGATGCGGTGCTTATACATCTTCTATAGCAATCCTAAATGATTCTACTCGTTACTAGGCTCTGCCTGGTAACGCAGATCCGGAGGCTCTGCCTCGATTTTCGCGAGGCAGAGCAAGAGTGACATTGATTCCCAGGCTAAGAGCCTGGAAACCAGTTATTGAAACTGATTTAGGATTGCTATATAGCTTTAGAAGAATTCACTTCCCTCGACTGCGACACGACAATCATGAGAATTGATGGAGGAATTAATAGCCAAAATCCCGAAATTGGCATCAGAAATGCGCCAAATGCCGAGGTTATCAGTAGGTTCCAACCCATAAAACCGGGCAATCGAACATTGTGTTCTTCCGCCCAAAAACAGAATTGACCAAAAGCAAAAAGGAATGGGCTTAACATCAACATCCAAAAGGCAGCACCTCGATCGAAGTGAGGATCTACGGCGTTGAATACGCCATTACGAACAATATCTGACCAAGGTTCAAAATAATATACAATGTCACCTATTATATGAATTATGCCGATCGCAATTAGCCAGTATCCAGTGACTCGAAGTAGAGGAATCGTTTTATTTTGCATAATAGACATAGGAAAATCTCCTTGATGTTTAAAACGAGTTCAACTGGTTCCTATGAAAAACCTGGGAACGAGTAATCATGACAATTTATAATATAATTGTATATCCGAATTTCATATGCTTTCTCCCTTTACATGATTTGCAAGTAGGTTATGTAGTTTATCAGAAAATTGGGCTGGTGTGGTATTTTTTCGCTAAATTCCTACAATACTTGCGTAATAAAGATTTGTTGTCAGGAATTAGATTCTTCCAGATTAAATGTAAACATAACATGATCGCTCGGTGTCTCTGGATTACCAACAGCCGAATACAGATTCATCGCCGCTGTATTTTCGCGATCGGTAAGCACCCAAGCTTCTGTACAACCCAACTCACGAGCGACATCAAATACTGCATTCATCAAACGTTTTCCCAAGCCTTGCCGGCGGTGCGTCTCTGCTACGCTAACCTCATTAATCCACATTTCTGGATGCGGTTTGTCGGGATGAACGTAATGAACCGCCGAGACAAAACCGACGACTAATTCACCCTCGATCGCCACGGCTAGATGGTGACGGGGATCTGCAAGGAACTCTTCGGCTCGCTGTAGGTCGATCGCGTCGTCAAACACATCTGGATCGACATTCTTCAGAATATCTGCGTCGTTATGGTTCAGAATTTTGATTGCGATCGTCATAGTTATATTTCAGTTTACCTCGGTACAGCGACTTGTTTTAATACCGAAGCAATTACCGCATCAATTTGCAAGCCATCTAACAGCGATTCTGGTTTGAGAATCAAACGGTGGCGCAAAAGCGGCAGTGCG
The DNA here is from genome assembly GCA_025937335.1 of Microcoleus sp. TY_ISSM_2_bin.22. Classification (GTDB taxonomy): domain Bacteria; phylum Cyanobacteriota; class Cyanobacteriia; order Cyanobacteriales; family Microcoleaceae; genus Microcoleus. The sequence continues at coordinate 4,180 of JAICRN010000209.1, read as the reverse complement.
ATCGCCTTGACATCATCAGGAGTAGTATAATCCCTGCCGGCCAGCCAAGCGTGAGCTTTACTGCTTTGCAACCAAGCTACTGCCGATCGCCCAGAAGCACCCAATGCCAAATCGGGATGTTTGCGCGTATTGTGTACCAAAGCTAGCAAGTAATCGATCACTTTCTCTTCTACTTTGACTGTTTGTACTGCTTGACGCGCGCTAATTATTTGCTCTACCGTTGCTACAGATTTGATCCGAGCTAAATCGATGCGTTTGGCGCGAAATCCTGCCTCTGCGTTCAGCAACATTTGCTTTTCTGCCGCTGCATCGGGATAGTCAACCACAAGTTTAAATAAAAATCGGTCTAACTGAGCTTCTGGTAGCGGATAAGTGCCTTCAAATTCTAGGGAATTTTGAGTGGCGATCGTCCAAAATAACTCTGGTAAAGCTAATGTTTCACCGTCTAAAGTTACCTGCTGTTCTTCCATTGCTTCGAGCAGTGCTGACTGGGTTTTTGGAGGCGTGCGATTAATTTCATCTGCCAGCAAAATCTCTGTAAAAACCGGGCCTTTCTTCAGGGTAAAACTTTGGCTATTAAAATCAAAAATATTTGTTCCCAAGATATCCGACGGCAAAATATCCGGCGTTAGTTGAATGCGGCGAAAATCTGCTTGGATCAATTGGGCGATCGCTTTTACAAGTAGAGTTTTTCCGGTGCCAGGGACTCCCTCAACAATCACGTGACCGCCGCTCAAAAGAGCCACTAGCAACTGCTGTACTGTAGAAGATTGACCCACAACTATTTTGTCGAGGGCTTGGCTGAGGCGTTTAAAAATAGAGTTTGTTTCGCTCATTTGAGATTTTTCCTATCAGAGGCGAGATGTTGGCGGATCTGCTCCCATTTACCCAACCAGGCTAGCAAATCTGTATCGCTGATGCGCTGTTTCCGAGATGGCGGCAGCAATTCTGACAATTCTGCCGCTTTTCGCCCTGTTTGCTCCACCCAAGCATTTGTGAGGCTTTCGCTTTCCAGGGATGCCTGTCCCAATAATAAGGCTTTTTGCAGTTGTAACTGTTCTGCTTTTCCGATAATTTCTACCGCAAAATCAGTGCTGTTGGCTTTTTCCAAGACACCAGCTAATGCTTGTATGTAAGCTTCGCTGTTGTCAACCTGCGGCGCTGATAGAGTTACAGGCTGTCCAAACCTGTTCCACCCGGCAAAAATAGCAATGATTAGAATAATTGTACCCTGGATAAAAACTGGAAATAGAGGAGTTTTGGCTAAATAAGTGAATAAATTTCCCTCGTATTCGCGTTCAATAATTTCTGGATCTTTGTAGCCGTGAATGTATTCATCTACCCAGACTTTTTTTAGAGTTTTACTCGTTTCCTGGGTTTGCCGATCGATCGGATTTTGGATAAAATTCACTGCTATAGCCTGCTGGGTTCCTTCGATTTCTTTTTCTCCACCTTCTAATTGAGTAACCAGCCCTGCTAAAAATTCATAATTACCTGGAAAATCCTGATAAGCATTAGCAGCTAGATAGGGTGCGACGCCAAAATAAACTGTTCCTTTGCCAATTGTTTGTTTCCAAACAATTGCCCCAAAGCGATCGCCTAAAATTTGTTTTTTGTCGCTGGGGTATCTCCGCCCCGTGTCAATCTTGATTTCCCCGGCTGAAGCTGGGTGCAAGCTACTAAAAGGTGCTGGTGTCACCGGGGCGCGCACTCCCAAAATTACTAAAGTATTGCCCTGTTCTACCCACTTTTTCTCTGTTTCAGAAACAGCTTGTGGTATCAATTTACTATAGATACGTAAAAGTGTACTGGGCGGTTTTGCATCTTGGTTTTTAGCAAAGTCTTCAAAAGGTTTTTGCCAGCGCTGAACCTGCGTTCCCCGTTTTGACATAAAAGCATACCATGCTCCGTATCCGTCCGGGCCTCTATTATAAGTCGAACCGCTGTTGATTTTGTTGTTAGCCGGAGCAAATAGCAGGGTAATGATAATTAGTGCCGTAACGGCGATCGCTCCCAACAACCAAAACCTATTTTTTGATAAGTTCATCGATTGTTACGTAAGTAAGTACAAATAAATATAACATGAGGGCGGCTTTTGAATGAATCAACTCAATCCTGCTAGAGAACCCATTTGACATCTTGAGGGCGATCGTCAATCACGTTACGGATCGGCAATAAACTTGGTTTTTTGCCGATCGCATTTTTAATGGAATCAGATTTAACTTACGCCCGAACCTCAATTTTCAGGAATTCCCAACTGGGTTCTGCTTAAAAATATAAATTTAGGAGTATTTATACTCACGTTTTGTCAATCCTGATTCACTTTTGTCCGCAGAACCAGCGCACGCTGCCCGTTGGGGGGTGCGGAATCTGGGATTTAAGCTCTCCTCTACAGATGTGGAAAACCCACTCTTTAGAGGGATGAAAAAATTATCTGGAAATCTTCCGGATCGAAGTTATTGATGATGAAAGTAAAGAACAAGCATCTGTATAAGTAGTTGCAAGTAATAATTACACTCAACATTTAATCCCGCAGGGGCAATAAAGGCTTCAACTGCTTATTGGGCAAGCATTTTGGCAGCCTGAGCGTTTTTACTTGATTTACCTGCACGTACTTCACGTACTTAATGACGAAATTTTTCTTGCAGTGACCGATCGCTACAAGAAAGCCCAACCTCTGGTTTTCAGTCACTTCTAATCTTTAATTATTCATCATCAAAGGAGAAGCTATGGCTACTTCATTCACTGGTTCTTTGGGTACAACCACTAATTACAGCAGCATCAGTGAGCTAATTGCACAATGGCCTACTGCCGCCCAGAATCAAGGCATCCAACTGTCTGGGATAGCTTTTGATGGCGTGGAAACGAACTACACCAACCCTACTGTCATCAGCAACCTCACCTTAGCAACGAACGAAAACCCTAAAAGCTGGTTGAGCTACGGCGGTCCCGGTGGTATTGGTGTCCCATCTGATTATCCTAGTTGGTTTACCGATGTCAATAAACTTCGGGCGGAAATCAACTATGACCCCAACACCAGTAAATCTCAGGTGCTGAAGGTGAAATGGCAAGATAACAAAGACATCACTAGCGCCACGATCAGCCTGAGTGGATTACTTCCCAAATCAAGTTCTACAGTGAACGATCAAGGCGATGAAGTTGGTTCGCTGCAACTCTTTAAGGATGGGGCGCGGGTATCGGCCAGCAATTTTACGATCACTCGCCTCAGCGCTCCCATCGCTCCAAAACCGCTCGGTGTGTCTTCAGATGGAGTGACTTTCACTGGCGATAGTACCGATGGCAATTTCACATTCCAGATAGTAGGAGACTCTCTCACCGGCGTTACTTTTGACGAACTGCGGTTCTCCGCCACAGCCTACGCGAACCCCACCGCTGCCTACCTCGCTACCTCCACCAAAACCGATAGTTCCGACTACCTACTGCGGAGTATTCAATATCAAGGCATTGATGTGACGCCGACGCCGACGCCGACGCCGACGCCGACGCCGACGCCGACTCCGACGCCGACGCCGACGCCGACTCCGACATCTCCAAGTCTCTTCCAGTTCGCCCAACCAAATTACACGGTGGCTGAAGGCGGCGTGGCGACGATTAACGTTACTCGCACCGGTGGCACGGCGGCTGCATCGATTAACTACTCTACTCTTGACGGTTCGGCAAGTTCAGCAGGCAGTGCACCGGATTACACTGGAACGTCGGCGGGGGTGTTGAATTTTGCTGCGGGGCAAACTACCGCTAGTTTCACCGTGACGGCTTTGAGTGATTTGATTTTGGAATCGCCGGAAACGGTGAATTTGGTGCTCTTCGGTGGCAATGTCGCCAGTAATCCGTCAATTTTGACGATTAATGATGTGCCGCCAACTGGGACGACGGTAACTCCGACGCCGACATCTCCAAGTCTCTTCCAGTTCGCCCAACCAAATTACACGGTGGCTGAAGGCAGCCCGGCGACGATTAACGTTACTCGCACCGGTGGCACGGCGGCTGCATCGATTAGCTACCAGACTCTTGACGGTTCGGCAAGTTCAGGCACTGCTGCTGATTACACTTCGGTGACGGGGGTGTTGAATTTTGCTGCGGGGCAAACTACCGCTAGTTTCACCGTGCCGACTTTGACTGATGCGATTTCGGAATCGGCGGAAACGGTGAATTTGGTGCT
>JAICRN010000524.1 GCA_025937335.1 Microcoleus sp. TY_ISSM_2_bin.22 | reverse complement strand
GTTCGCCAGCCAAAATCATCTGGAAGCCCTTAATGGTGTCTGCCAGCTTGACGTACTTGCCGGGGGCACCGGTAAACACTTCTGCCACAAAGAACGGTTGAGACAAGAACCGTTCAATTTTGCGAGCGCGAGAAACGGTCAAGCGGTCATCTTCCGACAGCTCGTCCAAACCCAAAATTGCAATAATGTCTTGCAATTCCTTGTAGCGTTGCAGAGTTGACTGCACCTGACGAGCAACACCATAGTGCTCTTCGCCGACAACGCTAACTTGCAACATCGTAGACGTAGAATCCAGCGGGTCAACAGCCGGATAAATCCCCTTCGCAGCCAAACCGCGAGACAACACAGTTGTAGCGTCCAAGTGAGCAAAAGTTGTAGCCGGGGCGGGGTCAGTCAAGTCATCCGCAGGTACGTACACAGCTTGAACCGAAGTAATCGAACCTTCGGTAGTCGAAGTAATCCGTTCTTGCAAGTCGCCCATGTCTGTACCGAGAGTCGGCTGATATCCCACAGCCGAAGGCATCCGACCCAACAAAGCCGATACCTCAGAACCCGCTTGCACGAACCGGAAGATATTGTCAATGAACAGCAGCACGTCTTGCTTGCTGACATCGCGGAAGTATTCGGCCATCGCCAGAGCCGACAGGCCCACGCGCATCCGAGCACCAGGCGGCTCGTTCATTTGACCGTAAACCAGAGCAATTTTCGACTTGCTGCGGTCTTCTTCGTCAATAACCCCCGACTCGATCATTTCTTTGTAGAGGTCATTGCCTTCGCGGGTGCGCTCGCCCACACCGCCGAACACGGACACGCCGCCGTGAGCTTTGGCGATGTTGTTCACGAGTTCCATCATAATCACGGTTTTGCCGACGCCTGCGCCCCCGAACAAACCGATTTTGCCTCCGCGGCGGTAGGGGGCCAGGAGGTCGATTACCTTGATCCCGGTTTCAAACACCGAAGGCTTGGTTTCGAGTTCGGTGAAAGTCGGCGGGTTGCGGTGGATGGGCATACTTTCGGAAGTATTGACCGGGCCGAGGTTGTCTACGGGTTGGCCGATGACGTTAAAAATCCGGCCCAGAGTTGGGGTTCCGACGGGAACTTGGATCGATTCGCCGGTATCTACTACTTCCATGCCGCGCACCAAGCCGTCGGTGGTACTCATGGAAACTGCACGCACTTGGCTGTCTCCGAGCAGTTGCTGAACTTCGCAGGTAACGGAAACGTCTTGACCTGCTTCGTTTTTGCCGGAAATCGTGAGAGCGTTATAGATTTGGGGCAGTTTGCCGCCTGGGAATTTTACGTCTACAACTGGCCCAATGATTTGGGTGATGTAGCCTACGTTCGTTTTTGCTGCGGTGGATACCATGAATAGTGCCTTTGTTAGGATGCTATTTTTCCCGTTGTGGAAAAAGTCTTAACATTTAGAAATGCTATTCCTCAGAGTACCACTGAACAGACTCACTATTTAGATTTGTATGGGGCTGGTTAAGAGTCATTTTTCTGTTTGCTGCCCTCGCTTTTTTTTCCTGCGAGCTGCCGCCAAAGCCCCGAGCCCCAGCATCGTCCCAAATACCGTGACTGGTTCGGGGGCTAACTCAGCCGACACGCTGAAGTCTTGGAAGTCAACGTCGTTTCCTCCTCCAACATCGTCGAAGGAGATTTTTGTGCCCTGAGCCAGTTGGGTCATTGTGACCGATGAATATTGGTCTGGGCCTTTACCGCCGTTGATGTTTGTAAATGAGTCGTTGGAGCTGTAGTCGAGCTTAAAGTCGCCAAATACAGCTTGCTGACAGCCCGCCACCAGACAGTCCTCTCTCCGGAACTGGGTGCCGGCGGCAAACCATTCTGGGCTATTCATGAAGGTGCTTGACGAGACGTACTGCTCGTATGGTTGGCCGGTGCCGCTGTCGCTCCACAGCAGCAGGGCATAAATTTGATCCTGCAAAAATGTGACGGTTTGGGTGATGGAGCCGTCGCTGGAGGTGACACCGTTGCCGAAGGTTCCCTTCCATTCATCGGCGTCGCCGTTATCTGAGGGTTTAACCTCCGAAAACAGTATGGCGATGTTGGTGTAGCCAGTGTTTCCTGACTGAGCTTGGGCTACCCACAAGCTGGATTGGTAATTGCCGTGAGATTGGTCGAATGTAAATTTTATATTGGTATCTCGATCGAACTGGATGCCGGTGGTGCCAAACGTGAAAGCTCGGACGGGCGTGCAGATGCTGAGCAAGATTGTGGTTGCTAAGCTGGCGACTGTAAAAGATGTTTTTTTGACTAGCGTTAAGGTAGTCATAACCCTGATTCCTCCAGTATTGTTACGTAGTAAGGCGCAAAATGCCATGTTGCCGTGACGCGAATCGACGATCGCGAGCCTGCTATATTTAGGGCGACCGTCAAATCTACAGAAGAGGCTCCACACCAGTGAATCTACAGACCGAAATCACTTAAGTGTGTTTTTGAGTAAATGAGTGCTTCTTCTAAGAGTTTTCACTGACACTAGAGTGCCACACTTTTATCTGTTACAGCAAGATTTTCACCCCGCCTACACTTCCAACCTACTACATTTACTTCGTGTCGGTAACGGTCTCAAGCTGACTGTAAGACTTGCAAATATAGGCTTTAAACAAAAATACATAAAAAATTTTACTCCCGTTTTGTGAAGTTTTGGTAAAGATAATCTAAAACTTATAAAGTTTCTGATAAAAGTTAGGCTGTTCGCCGAGTTGGCACTCAAAGCGGGCTGCAAGCTGCTCGCCCGGTGCAGAAGACGGTAGCGGTCGCGAGTAGGGATTTGAGCGAGTTTTTTGCCACTGGAAGCAAGCGGGAGAACAGGCGATCGGTATTTACGTACTTTTGACTAATATTCCGAATTTTTAAACCCCTAACCCTCGCGTTCCCCGCCATATTCGCACTAACAGTCCCGGACGCATCAACCCGGTTTTTTAAGAAGATAATTGCGTCAGTCGATTTGAGATTTGAGAATAGAGATTGACTGGACAGATGAATCTGGGAGTTTCAACAACAGCATAAAATTTCGATCTCTCCACGACAATAGTCCGCAACTTGTCTCCATTTTTGGGTTGGGCTAGGGAAGCAGTGAAAAAAGTGGAAACAAGAAACCAAGTTTCATTGCCCGCGCTTGAGTGCGAGTAAAAAAACTGTTTCTACGTAAATCCTAGTAATTAAACACACACATTTCCTTCGGCTTCCACTTTTAATTATTCGCGGCTACAAAATAGATATATCCTATTGACATGAGAAAATTTTATGAGTAAAAATAGGATAAATAAATACGATCGCACTTTAAGCACAATCTTTAAACACAATGACAGCCAACAGACTGCATTTCCTCGGATGGTTATTCATTGTTAGCTGGCTGAGTGCAGCGGCGGGTTCGGCTTCCTCGCAACCCATCACCCCGGCACCAGACGGCACTAACACTGTTGTTACTCCCAACGGCAACCGCTACGACATTTCCGGGGGGTCCTTCAGCGGAGATGGGGCTAATCTTTTTCACAGTTTTACTCAGTTTGGCCTCAGCGAGGGTCAAACGGCTAATTTTCTGACTAATCCCAATATTCAAAATATTTTGGGAAGGATTACTGGGGGTAATCCTTCTTTAATAAATGGCTTAATTCAAGTTACGGGCGGCAATTCCAATTTATTTTTGATGAATCCGGCCGGCATGATTTTCGGGCCGAATGCCAGTCTCAACGTACCTGGATCTTTTAATGCTACTACGGCGACAGGCATTGGTTTTGGGAACGATCGGTGGTTTAGCGCGATCGGCAATAACAATTGGGCAACTTACATCGGGGCACCGAATAGTTTTGCGTTTACAAATTTGCCTGGGGGCAGCATTGTTAATGCAGGAAATTTGACGGTGGCACCAGGTCAAAGTTTAACTTTGATAGGCGGTACCGTTGTCAACACGGGTCAGCTAACTGCGCCTAGCGGCAATATTCTCATCAGCGCCGTACCCGGTAACAATTTGGTACGCATCAGTCAAGCGGGAAATTTATTGAGTTTGGATATTCAGCCGACAGCAACTCAAAGCTCGCTGCCGAACAATTGGACGCAGCCCGTGTTATCTTTACCGGAGTTGCTAACTGGAAAAGGTGTGGCACAGGCAACGGGTTTGACGGTAAATCCCAATGGTGAAGTTGTGTTGACGGGGAATGTTTCTGTGCCGGGAACTTCGGGAACTGCGTTCGCATCCGGCACTCTCAACGTCTCTGGCATCTCTGTCGGCTACGTTAACATCTTGGGCGAGAAAGTAGGTGTTATTGCCGGCAATATCAATGCTTCGGGGATTAACGGCGGGGGTAATGTACTCATTGGCGGAGATTATCGGGGTTTGGGGACAGTGCCCAATG
>JAICRN010000523.1 GCA_025937335.1 Microcoleus sp. TY_ISSM_2_bin.22 | reverse complement strand
ATATGGCTGGCGATTTTTCTTTTAACTCTCAAGTCCGATTAGACAAAAATGGCTTGGACAATGCTTCACGGCAACGCAGCCGATCGCTCAAAGTTATGATTTTTATGCTGCTAGTCACTACCTTGGTGGCGCTGCCGATATTTCGTCTAGCCGAACTGCAACTGATACAGGGAGCCTACAACCGACAGCGGGCGGAAAATAACCGCATTCGCCCTGTTTCAGTCGCAGCGAATCGCGGTCAAATTTTAGACCGCAACGGCAAAATTTTTGCGGCCAACCGCGTATCTCGATCGGTCTATGTGTGGCCAAAAGAGCGATCGGCCAAGGAGTGGCAAGAGATCGCCGCTACACTGGGCCCGATCGTCAAACTTCCCGCTGCCGAAATTATCAAAAAAATCGATGCAGCAGGCTACAGATCGGCCCTACCAGTGCGAATTAGTAAGGATATCGATGTCGGTACTTTCGTCGCTTTGGGAGAACAAAGTAATGCTTTGCGGGGAGTTGAAATTCGCGTAGAATCGAGCCGAGACAATCCCAACCAGCAATTAGCAGCTCACCTTTTGGGATACGTCGGCGAAGCTACTTTAGATCAATTAAAAGCTAATCCTGCATATCCGATGGGGATGATCGTCGGTCAAATGGGAGTGGAAAAATTAGCCAATTCAACTTTAGAGGGCGTTTGGGGAAACCGTTTAATCGAGGTAAATGCTAAGGGCGAAGAAATCCAAGATTTAGGTGTAAAAGACCCTATTCCCGGCAAACCGGTGCAGCTAACTTTAGATTTAGATATGCAGAAAACTGCGGAAAAAGCTTTGGGCGATCGCCTGGGTGCCGTTGTAGCGATCGACGTAAAAACCGGAGCTCTTTTAACAATGGCTAGTTGGCCGACATTCGATCCCAATATTTTCACCCGCAAGGTGACTCAAACAGAATGGGATCGACTGCAAGGGCCAGACAAACCATTTTTAAATCGGGCAGTTCAAGGCTATCCAGTCGGCAGCACTTTTAAGATTGTCACTTCTGTAGCCGGGATGGAGTCGGGCAAGTTTTCTCCTGACTCGACTTTGGTAAGTTCTGCTTCAATTAACATCGGCGGAATTTCCTTTAACGAACACGGCGCAGGTTACGGCGTTATCGGTTTCCGCGATGCTTTAGCCTACAGCAGCAATACGTTTTTCTATCAAGTAGGTATGACTGCAGGGCCGGAAGAAATGGCGAAATGGGCTAAAAAAATGGGCATTGGCGGTACTATTAATTTAGACCTTTTGGGGATAGACGGCGCCAATCACGGTCAAGTTCCGATCCCAGCAGAGAAACAGAAAATGTATGGGGAAGATTGGTACGTTGGCGATACGGTAACAATGTCGATCGGTCAGGGTTTGGTACTTTGTACTCCCTTAGAATTGGCCGTGATGGTGTCAACTATTGCCAATGGCGGTTGGCGAGTGCAGCCGCATTTATTGGCTTCTCAAACCAATACGCCTGTTACTAAAAAAATTTCAACAGGTATTAAGCCTGCAACTTTAAATGTCGTTAAACAAGGATTGATTGACGTGGTGAAAAAAGGTACAGGCCGCGCCATGAATGACGGTACTATTCCTTTAAGTGCTGGTAAGACTGGGACGGTGGAAATGCCCGGTCATCCTGACAATTCTATGTATGTGGGTTTTGCTCCCGCTGACAAACCCGAAGTTGCGATCGCAGTTATCGTTGAAGGGGGCGGATATGGTGCTGTCTCGGCGGCACCCATTGCTCATGAGGTATTTAGAACCTATTTTCAAAAGCAGGGTTTTAAACCTACTAATAAGCCTCTCTAGTCCTTAGCTAATTGTTGAGTCTTGACTGTTGACTGTTCACATTTTGTGCCATACTTCGATCGCACTATCCTGGATATCTGGGAAAAGTGCGATCGATCAAAAGTTTTCCCCTACCAATCGTCTCACTTCCAAGGTCGATAAATTCATCATTTGTGCCACCTGTTCCAGACTCGTTCCAGAATTTAAGAGTTGAGTTACGAGCTGGCGCAATGTTGACTCCGCTGCCAGTCGTCCCAGGTTTTCTTCCTTGTAAGTCTTCAAAGGGGTAAAAGGCGGTAAAAGGGCGATCGGCTAATATTGCTCTTTAGTAAATGCAGTATTAATGAAGATGAAGATTAGTTCAATTTTATTAAAAGTCAAGAGCCTGGTATGCCTAGCAAGTTTTCCCGCCTACGTTGTTTGATTTAATAATATAAAGAAAGTTCACGAGCCACTGTAACAGCGGCTCCAAGTGAATTAATAGACACAAATACCTAGACGTTCGCACCCATCATTCCTCTCACTGCCATCGGGCATAATAGTGTGGCAGAAAAGACATTCTTGTTCCAGCCAGTATTCGATGTCTACACCGGAAGCACCGAACAAATTAGAGCGATAGAAGTTGGTCTTCTCCACCAGGGTTTCATCCAACTCGGCACGTACCAAACAAGCATGAGTCAAGTCAGCTCGATCGAGGATCGATTGAGCGAGGGTAGCTCCATCCAAGCGGGTATGTTGCAGGATGGCGTTCTCCAGAGACACTTCAGCCAATTCGGCTCCAATCAGGTAACTTCGAGAGAAGTCAGTTCCAATCATCGAACCCTGCAGAACAGCCCCGGAAAAATCGGCATCGCTCAAGATTGCTCCTTCGAGATATATGAACGCACTAACACGAATCCCAGCAAAGTTTCGCTCGCCAGCAGCATAACGTTCGAGCAATTCAGAGGCACTCATTTCAGTAAATAGCGATCCTTTCATAGGTCGTCTTCTCCTAAATCTCCATTACTCAAGAATAAGATAAACTATTAGTCCGATGTTGACACTTGATAGGCTCTGGAAAGACACCGGATTCTTGCTTTTGTGGCACTTATCTAGACTGAAGTTCCCCTCAACCGCCCACAAAATCAAGCTAGCAAGTGGAGGGTGATATCAAATCCGGTTAAATGCACATAGTTCAGTAGGGGCAAACCCCCCGTGGTTGTTCTCTCGGTACTGTGGTTAATCTTTCCGGGTTTGATATGAGGAATAGTTAAAGGAACTGTAATGTGTTGAATATTTAGATAAGTCCCTACCTATTTCATAATAGTTCTGCTAAAATTAACTAATATTTTATATAAAAAAAACCGTGGTGGACGAAAAAGAGTCAACGAGAATCTACGACCTGCGAGAATTACGGAGACGGTATATAGCTGGAGAAAGAAATTTTTCGGGTTTCGATCTGAAAAAATTTCATTTTTCCGAGTTTTTCCTGGTTGATATCAACTTGAGCGGTGCTAATCTGGAAGACGCTAGTTTGGGGGGGGCTAATTTAATTAATTCTAACTTGAGCCATGCTAACTTAGAAAGAGTATGGCTGGATCAATCCTTACTGATTAAGGCAAAATTGAGTAATGCCAATCTCAGGAATGCTAAATTGGTTAATGTTGACTTGACTGGTGCCGACTTAACAGGTGCCGACTTGACGGGTGCCGACTTGACGGGTGCTGTGCTGATTGACACTAATTTGACTGATGCCAATTTGACCGATATTAAAACAACAGAGCAGACTATTTTTCATCAAGTGACTATGCCTGACGGCAGGATTCAAAATGATTTAAACAGAACGTTGTCTGCTGAAGAATTGCTCCGGCGCTATGGCGAGGGCGAGCGAAATTTTCAGGATAAAATATTGCATCGTGTAGATTTGAGCGGTGCTGACTTGCGTGATATTGACCTGAGTCGTTCTCGCTTAAGCTATGTCAACTTTAGTTGTGCTTGTTTGGAAAATGTTGGCTTGGGAATGGCTATATTTTCCGATTTCAGAAATGCTCGATTTAGTCGGGATGAAGATTGGTTGGGTGTCTATTTTTTTTATTGCGATTTGAGAGAGGCTAATTTATCAGGAGTTGACATGAGTTATTCTCAATTCATAGGAAGCAACTTTTCGGGAGCTAAAAATTGTCTTTCTGGTGGTCTCCAAGGAGATGTATTCTTTTACCAGACTACTTGGACAGATGGAGAATTTATCCCTGGTCCAACGAGTGCTACTTACCACTGGCGTGGTGAGATTAGGGAGGGTGAATTTTAAATTGTAATAATTAGTCGTAGGGATTACATCTGTTTCAAAAAACAGGACTTACGCAGAGCATTGAGAAAATTGTAATGTTTTGAACATTTAGATATCTCCCCAACCTATTTCATAATAGTTCTGCGTAAATCCTGAGCAAGTCGGACTTAGGGAGGTGGTGGAAACGAGAAATCGCTCTGTTGTTTAATTCGATTGCGAACATCTTCAGGAAGATGTGACAAAAAGTTAAAAACCGTGTCAGAACCCTGAGTATTCAGAAGATTTTCAAGCTGATTAATAGAAATCTTCCAGGTATTTGGTCTTCGCCATTGTT
>JAICRN010000722.1 GCA_025937335.1 Microcoleus sp. TY_ISSM_2_bin.22 | reverse complement strand
TCGCCCGCCAGAAAAATTGCAGCTTGGGTTTCTAGGATTTCTGTAAATATGATATCAATTCCGGTAACACCGGAATCATATAAATGCAGGAAACGGCGCCGTTTCCTGATTGTGGGTAATATAATTCCGATGCTACCGGATTTGATATGACTTACCCAGAAACCGAGTTTTATAGACAAAAATGTGCAGTAAAACGGGAGGGATATCGGTTAAAAAACCCCGCTTCTTTAATCCCTATGCGCTCCTTCATTGTAAAAAATCCTTTCAAACACTATACATCGGCTTCTCTGTGGCGGTGTGAACCCTATGGGATAGATTTTTTTGCCTTAATTCTTAATCTTAATTTCTGTATCCTTCCACACAACCGCTGCTTTTTGCGGGCAAATTTTGTACATATTTTAAGTAATACTTTGTTCAAAACTCTCAGTAGCATTCCGGATGCGGTAGCGGCCTTAAGGATAAAAGAGAAAGAGTGTTTGAGCTTAGGGAGAGCGTTTTTCAATGTACAATATTAACTTATTTACCCCGCAAGACATGGCAAAATGCAGCTTAGTCCTGCGCCAGTTCGGTAGAAATACCGCTAGTATGGAAGCTAGCAGTCAGAAGATTGTTAAATATATTTACCAACATTTTTGCGATTCGGAAACGGGAGAAAATACCTGTGCCTTAGTGCGTTTGTTCAAAACTCATCCCTACGGGGAATTAGAAGACTCATTGCAGCAATCCGCCCGCCGCTTGATGAACGGCAATTCCCCCGCCGCCGACATGAAATGTTGGACTCTGCTAGCAGCAGCAGGCACAGAACCGCAGTGGAATTCTCGGCATACAGCAGCCGAAAATACAGCTATTCCGTTAGTTAGCGCCAAATTAGTGGCTCAAATGCCGGCGATTTCGGAAATAATCCGGCAGTTCGGTTTAGACATTCCTACAGTCCTCGGAATTGAGCGAGAAAGGTTCCTGCAATTAGAACCCGCAGTATTAAATATTTTTCACGTATCACAGGCAAAAGGCAGCCCTTTTATTTCCGAACAAAATTCCTTAATTATCCCCTACCAAATCAAGTCTGTATTGGGATTTGGGGGACTTCTGCGGTCGGGAAGTTTGTTTGCTGTAGTGATGTTCCTGAAAGTTAAGATTCCCGAAACCACGGCTGAAATGTTTAAATATTTGGCATTGAGTGTCAAAACAGCCTTGTCCCTTACCGAAGAAAAAAATGTTTTTGACCCTTCACGTAATTTCTCAAGTATTGTAAACAATAACAATATTTATGACACTCAATTCCTAGAGTATCAAATAGCAAACTTGATTCAACTGCTGGATTTTTCAGAACAGGAAATGCTCAGGCAAGCAGCTCGTTTTCAACAGACAATTGACAAATTGCAGCGCGAAATTGCCGATCGCAAAAACAAGGAACATTTGCAAACAAGCCGCGATCCATTCACCGACGTCCACAATTTTGCCGAAGATGCTATTGTTAGCTTCGAGGAAAATCAAGGAATTCAGCGTTTCAATCAAGGTCAAGAAAAGATTTAACCCAAGCTAAGCTGTTCTCCATTTAAATTGTGTGTCAAAAATCACTCAAATTATTGTGTGATGGGCTTCTAGCCCGTCCCGAATATGCAATTTAAACGCGCAACAGCTTATCTGTTTAGCAACCGGTTTGTTTGAGAGACCGCGTTGCTCGGTCTTGTGTTTTTTGACTGCATTGAAACCTGTCGAAAATTATATTATGCCGATCGCACAACCCCGATCAAATCGGTAGTGAGGGCTTCAGCGGCTTCTGGATGCTAAAATCACGCCGTACCAGTTATCTATTGGTATTTGCTTTCTGATCCGAAATCCTAAGTTTTCAATAACTTGTCGGGTTTCGGCGTGAGTGTGACCCGACCACAAGTGATATTCTACAGAGAGGTGTTGCACGAGTTGCCAGGTATCTCGATCTTCAAATAACAGCCATTCTGCACCTTCGCAGTCTACTTTGGCTAAGTCCACGCTGCCACCAATTCGCTCGATCGCCCTGCGAAATGATACCATCGGTATGTCGCCGCTTTCGCTGACAGTCGATCGGGTTTTTCCCGAGACTTCCCGAATGTCGAGGACTACTTTACCATCTTCGGCTCCTACAGCTTCCAGAAAATATGTAAAGTTTGCGATTTGAGATTGATGTTTGAGGTAATTTTCCAGGTTGCGGTTAGGTTCGTAGGCGTGAATCACGGCATGGGGAAACCTGTTTCTGGCAGCAATTGCAAACAACCCGACATTGGCTCCAATATCAATAACTGTCATCAGGGATTCAGATAATTGTTCTACTCCGTAGCAGTCGTCTAAAAGCACTTCTATAAATTCTCCATCCATGCCTTTTTCTGAAGGCAAGTTTACATTTTGGCGCTGGGCCAGTACAATCAGATTATCGGGAAAGTTAAAGTTAGCAACTCTGTTAAACTTGATGCCTAATTTGCGTGCCCGAGTTTGTCGTTGCAGAAGTCGAAAAATTTTAGCGAAAAAAAACATAAATTAAATAACATAGTTATCTGTATATTAACCTTCGCTAGCCAACCAGAAAATCAAAAATGTTAGAATTCGATCGACTGTTCCAAACTATCGAAGAGTTAGTGATGATTCACTCCCCCAGCGGTGCGGAGTCGGAAATTAACCAGCGGTTGATGGAAAAATTCGCCGCCCTGGGAGTGAATGCTTGGGTCGATCGCGCGGACAATGCGATCGTCCTAATTCCCGGCCGCAATCCCCAAAGGTCGATCGCCATTACC
>JAICRN010000576.1 GCA_025937335.1 Microcoleus sp. TY_ISSM_2_bin.22 | reverse complement strand
TGTCGCGCATTTAAATTGTATATTCAGGGCGGGCGGGACGCCCACTCCACAAGAGTTTGATTGTTCTTTAACATACAATTTAAATGCCGCAACAGCTTATCACCCTTGTAGTTAGGATATAAAAAAATTGCGATCGCCCGAAGAACACTTTTTGCAACTAGAAATCATCATGCAGCGCCACGCCGCAGCACTCGAAGCTGAAGTCAGAGCTTTGCAAGCGGCTGACGAAACCGCCCAGTGGCCTCTTGACTGGAAGCGTTACTATAATTGGCGTTTCGCTAACATTTTCGCTTCAGTGAAGATTTTTCGCAACTGGGGTGCAGATGCTGCGGCTTGGAAACTTTTGCCTTCGCGAGTTTATCCCAACCGAGGCAATCAGAAGGATTAGTTAACTGTTGACGGTTAACTGTTCTGAAATGCCTCAATCTAAAATCTAAAATCTAAAATCTAAAATTGCCCAATGGATTGCGCGATGCTGAAGATGATAGCAGCTAAACCTGCTGCGATCGGAATTGTCACCAGCCAAGCCGAACCAATTGACAGCAAAGTTTGCAAGCGTACTGTTTTCCAAGCTTTGATCAGCCCGACTCCGACGACTGCACCGACTAAAGCGTGGGATGTGGAAACTGGCAAACCGAAGCGGGATGCTAGCAAGACTGTGGTGGCTGTGGCTAATTCGGCGCAAAATCCGCCGCTGGGTTGGAGTTCGATGATCTTTTCGCCGACTGTGGCAATTACATTTTTGCCCCAGATGGTTAAACCGATGACTATTCCTGCGCCTCCGACAACTAAAATCCACAGGGGAACGCTGAAATCTTCTGAGGGAAAGGAACCTGTGCGCCGGATGTAGGCGATCGCAGCTAGGGGAGCAACTGCATTGCCTACGTCGTTGGAACCGTGGGAAAATGCTACAAAACAGGCGCTCAAGACTTGAAATCTCGCCATTTGTTGCTCGATGAGAGAGTGGCGGAGTTTCGGAGTGGGGGAGGAGTTTGTACTTATTCCTTCTGCTTTCTCCCCTCTGTCTTTTTCGTTCTCAACTGATTCTAATTTTTTCCAGCTATTGAGTGTCAGGCCGATCGCAGCTATTGCCCCGATGCCGATGACAATATCGTGAATTGGAAGATTCCAGCCAAATCGATCGTGCGCGGCGGCGATCGCCCCTGTCTGCACCAAAGCGACATTCACAACAGACGGCAGTACAATTACGCCAAATACGCTCAGCATTGCTGCACTCAGCCAAGGTATCCACTCGCGCATTTGAGATAGAGGATCTGGCCGATCGAGAATCGAATACTTCACCGCACTGTAAAATAGTGCGGCTAAAGCACCGCTAGCAACAGGTGTCGCCACCCAAGTTAAGGAGATGGTGCCGATGGTTCGCCAATCAACTGCATTAATTCCGGCTGCAACACAGCTAAAACCGGCGATCGCGCCCACCACTGCATGGGATGAAGAAACGGGCAAACCTCGACTGGTAGCGATTTGCAGCCACAAGCCGCAAGCTATCAGCACTGACACCATCCCGATTAAAAATACTTGCGGTTGGGCAGCGAACACTTGTGCATTCACAACTCCTGTTGCGAGAGTTTCGGAAACTCCTTGCCCGAACAGAACTGCGCCGGAAAACTCCAGTATGCCTGCAACAATTATTGCCTGCTGCAGCGTTAGCGCCTTCGATCCTACTGATGTCCCCATCGAGTTAGCGACATCGTTGGCCCCCAAGTTGGCTGCGACGTACAAGGCGAGTGCGGCCATTGCCCCCAGTTGCAGAAATACGACCCCAGAGCTATCTAACATAGAAATTTTTTGACATAAAACGGGCATTTCGATATATGATAAGGGATTGTGAGTTTTGGTAAATCCCATGAAAGGCGCAGAAATAATCCGTTCTATCGAAACGGAAGAAATAAATAGAGTCAAGCAAGAACTTAATAAACAAGTCCCGGAAATTTACGTGGGCGACACAGTGCGAGTCGGCGTGAAAATTAAAGAGGGTAACAAAGAACGGGTTCAGCCCTACGAAGGGACTGTGATTGCCATGCGCAACGGCGGGATCAATGAAACAATCACCGTCCGCCGCGTGTTTCAGGGCGTCGGAGTGGAACGGGTGTTTTTGATTCACTCGCCCCGCATCGCCACGATCCAAGTGATGCGCCGCGGGAAAGTCCGCAGAGCAAAACTTTACTACCTGCGCGATCGGGTGGGCAAAGCTACTCGCGTCAAACAGCGGTTCGATCGCTCGCTGTAGGAATGCACTCAGCTTTCCCTTGGTTAATGGTTCATGGGAAATTAAAAAAATTCAAAAAAAAGTTTCCCATTTACGAGCGCACTGTGTTAAAATAGAAATCTAGAGGTTAAGCAAATTTCAGCAACCTCACCTGTGCGCTCTTAGTTCAGTTGGTAGAACGCAGGTCTCCAAAACCTGATGTCGGGGGTTCAAGTCCTCCAGGGCGCGCTGAATCACCAAACTTTAAATTCTGCCCGAAAGCGCCCGGACTATTGGCTGGCAACAGTCAAAACCGCAAACTTTCGGGTAGAATTAATTTTTGTGGGCGGTTCGCAAAAAATGCCATCAACAAATGCTCGGTGTGGCTTCTCGATCGTCGGTTTCGGCGATCGACATTTACGCCGTTGATTGGTTGGGCTTGTAAAAAAGTCGTGGCTTTAGATTTGAGATTTGGGACTTGGGCGTAAGTGGTTAGTGTCACAAAATCTGAGAGCCGCGGACCACTCACACCATCTAAAATCTAAAATCTAAAATCTAAAATCGCAAGGGGGATTGAATCGTGGCGAAAAAAGACGAAGCTCAAGAAACTCAAGAAATAACGGCGCCTGGGTTTAACCCTGCGGGTTTTTTTAAGGAAACTAGAGAAGAACTCGACAAAGTGGTTTGGCCCAGCAGGCAGCAGCTAATCAGCGAGTCTTTGGCCGTGCTTTTGATGGTAATCCTCTCAGCAAGCCTGATCTATTTGGTGGATAACTTCTTTAACTGGGGCGCGGGAAAGGTGTTTGGGCCATGACTTTTGCATCAGAAGAATCTGAGTATTCCACAGAAGCGACGGGACAGGCAGCATCGCCAGATGTGCCGGAGATTGATGCTCGCTGGTATGCTGTTCAGGTTGCCTCTGGCTGCGAAAAGCGCGTGAAGGCAAACTTACAGCAGCGGATTCAAACTTTGGATGTTGCCGATCGCATCGTTCAAGTGGAAATTCCGCAAACTCCGGCGATCAAAGTCGGCAAAGACGGTTCCAGGCGACAGTCAGATGAAAAAATCTTTCCCGGCTACGTACTCATCCGTATGTTTATGGACGAGGATACGTGGCAGGTGATAAAAAATACCCCGAATGTAATTAATTTTGTCGGGGCAGAGCAGAAACGCCGCTACGGGCGCGGCAGGGGTCACGTCAAACCGCTACCTCTGAGTCATTCGGAAGTAGAACGGATCTTCAGAAACGCTCAGGAATCAGAACCAGTTGTCAAAGTATCGATGTCTGCTGGAGACCACGTTGTGGTACTTTCCGGGCCGTTTAAGGATTTTGAAGGTGATGTGATTGAAGTTAGCCCGGAACGAAACAAGCTCAAAGTTTTACTCTCGATTTTTGGGCGCGATACGCCTGTAGAATTGGAGTTCAATCAGGTTCAGAAACAGAACTAACTAATGGCAAAGAAAGTTGTTGCAGTAATTAAGTTGGCGATTACGGCGGGAAAAGCCAACCCAGCTCCTCCGATCGGCCCAGCTCTGGGTCAGCACGGCGTCAATATTATGATGTTTTGCAAGGAGTACAATGCTAGAACCGCAGACCAAGCGGGTCTGGTGGTTCCGGTAGAAATTTCGGTTTTTGAAGACCGCAGTTTTACGTTTATTCTCAAAACTCCGCCGGCGTCGGTTTTGATTCAAAAAGCCGCTGGCATTGCTAAAGGTTCGGGAGAACCTAATCGCAAGCAAGTAGGGACGATTACACAGGCTCAGTTACGAGAAATCG
>JAICRN010000135.1 GCA_025937335.1 Microcoleus sp. TY_ISSM_2_bin.22 | reverse complement strand
GTAAGCTCCTCCCGCTTTCAGGATACCCAACATCCCCACAATCAGATCGAGCGAGCGCCCGCAGCAAAGCCCGACTAAAACTTCCGCCCCAACCCCCATTTTTTGCAGATAACGCGCTAGTTGGTTGCTGCGGAGATTGAGCTGCTGGTAGGTGACTCGCTCCTCTCCAAATACCAGCGCCACCGCATCCGGTGTCCGATCTGCCTGCATTTCAAATAGCTGATGGATGCACAAATCTTGCCGATAATCCGCCTGAGTATTGTTGCATTCAACTAACAAATGATAGCGCTCTTGGGCGCTCAAATATTGCAAGTTGGAAATTCGCTGTTCGGGATTTGCCACAATGCTTTCTAACAAAGTTTGAAAATGCCCGATCAGGCCGGTAATCGTAGCTTCATCAAATAAATCGGCGCTGTAAATAACCATGCCGCTGATACCCTCAGAGCTATCAACCCACAGCTTATTGCTGGGCGATTGGTTGCTTCCCGAACTGTTGGGCGATCGCTCCCACAAATGAAACTCCAAATCAAACCGCGCTGTACCCACATCTAACTGCTGCGGGCTGAGTGTTAATTCTGGCAATTCTAACTGATTCCCCGGCGCGTTTTGCAGCGCAAACGCCACCTGAAATAAGGGATTTTGGTTCAACGCGCGATCGGGGTGCAGTTCTTCTACTAACTTCTCAAACGGCAAATCTTGGTGAGCGTAAGCTCCTAATGCTACCTCTTTGACTCGGTTTAAAAGTTCCCGAAAAGTTGGATTTCCCGACAAATCTGTACGCAGCACCAAACTGTTGACAAAAAAACCGATTAATGCTTCTATTTCACTGCGGTTGCGATTGGCGATCGGCGAACCTACAACAATATCTTCTTGCTGCGCGTAATGGTAAAGCAACGTTTTAAAAGCTGCCAGCATTGTCATAAACAGCGTCACTCCTTCGCGCTGGCTCAAAGTTTCTAAAGCCTCGCTCAGTTGTTTTGGCAGTTGCAAAAATTGCCTTTTGCCTCGGTAACTTTGAATTGCTGGCCTGGGTCGATCCGCAGGCAAATTTAGCATAGAAATGCCGTTTAACTGCTGTCTCCAGTAAGCAAGCTGCGTTTCTAAAACTTCCCCTTGCAGCCATTCGCGCTGCCATTTTGCAAAATCAGCATACTGGATCGACAAAGCAGGTAAAGGCGAAGGTTTTTCGCTAGCAAATGCCGTGTAAAGCGCGCCTAATTCCTGAATAAGCACTCCGATAGACCAACCATCGGAGACAATGTGGTGCATATTCAGCATTAGTAAATATTCGGCATCATCTAACTGCAATAATGTGACTCGCAGCAACAAGTCATGGGACAAATTGAAAGAGCGTTGAGCTTCCTCAGCGGTGAGCCTGTTTGCTTCAGTTGGTCGAGATTCCTTTGGCAAACTTCGCAAGTCCACTACATTAATCGGGAGGTGGAAAGCAGCAGCTATTTTCTGAACAGGTTGCCCCGACACTACTGCTAAAGTCGTGCGTAAAGCTTCGTGGCGGCGCACAATTTCATTGAATGTTTGTTGCAGCGCCGAAAAATTGAGCGAACCTGTCAAACGCAAGGCTGCGGGAACATTATAAAAAGGATTGTTCGGGACTAATTGGTCGAGAAACCACAAGCGCTGCTGTGCAAAGGAAAGCGGTAGATTTCCGTCCCGCCCCATAGGAACAATAGGTGCAGGAGTGAAACTAGAAGTACGATTAGCTGCTTTTAAAAAGAAAATAATTTCGGCTTTTTTCTGAGAAATTTCCGCGCCCAGTTCGGGTGTAATAATTCCTTCAGGAGCATTGCAGCGCAGGATCTCGCCCTCAACAAAAATATTAATATCTAGACTGCGAAGGTAAGATAAAAACTCAACTAACTCTACCGTGACAGAATCTCTGGCATTTGGCGATGAACTCGATATTTTTGAAGCGGGCATTTTGAGTCATCCTATCAATCGATTTTAGATTTTAGATTTTAGATTAAAGAATTGAAGCATTGACCCCACAGATAAATTCGGGGGCTTCTTTATCGGATACAGGTTTTTTATTTCTGGGTCCTGAGTGTGCTTTCGGAATGAATCCGGGGTCTTGTATCCTGGATGCTTTCGGTCATTACTTGGGCAAATCAATAAAATAAATTTTACCAGTGCATAAACTAAGAGCTTAACTTACCGCTTGCTTACTGTGGCCTAACCTGAGTATGATTCTGTTTGAATCCGCAACCAAAATCCTACCCAAGGTTTCAGCTTATGCCGTTCATGCCCTTCAATTTCCTGTTCCTATGGCTGGTGGGACTGCTGTCGATCGGAGTCCTTGGCGGAGGTATATACATTATTTACGAATGGTACATCGGCCAACTTGTAGAGATTTCCTACTTAGTCACCGGAGTGTTGATGGTTCTTTGGTCTGTTGGCGGTCGCTTTATCAGTTTGCCGCTGTTCCGCCGCCCCGGTGCTGACGAACCGAAGCCGACGCGGACAGGTACGGTTCAGCGAGTAGAGAGACCTGATGGCACCATTTTACAAGTAGAATTCTACGGCCCAGAGGACGGACAGCCGATTATCCTCTCGCACGGTTGGGGGCCGAACAGTATGGTTTGGTATTACGCGAAACGGCAACTAAGCGATCGCTTCCGAGTGATTGTTTGGGATCTTCCAGGTTTGGGAAAATCCACTCGACCAAAAAACAGCGACTACTCCCTAGAAAAATTTGCCCGCGATCTCGAAGCCGTCATTGCCATAGCAGGAACTAAACCTGTTATCCTACTCGGACACAGCATGGGCGGCATGATTTCTCTAACATTCAGTCGGCTTTTCCCAGAACTTCTCGGTAGTCGAGTAGCTGGTTTAATTCTGGTAGATACCACTTATACTAATCCCGTGAAAACTGCTATTTTTAGCGGTTTATTACGCGCTTTGCAGAAGCCGCTGCTCCAACCTATCCTCTATCTCACCATAGCTCTTGAACCCATTATGTGGGGAATGACTTGGCTGAGCTATCTCAATGGTTCACTGCACATCAGTGTAGAATTATCGGGATTTAAAGGCACTGAAACGCGCGGTCAATTAGAGTTCTCAGCTTTCTTATCAGCCTTGGGTTCTCCCGGCGTTCTCGCTCGCGGCACACTGGGAATGCTCAAATTTGAGGAAACAAAAACTTTGCCATCAATTGACATTCCTGTGTTGGTGATCTGCGGCGATTCAGATATCGCCACTACCCCCCCAGCTAGCCTGCGAATGAAAGCAGAATTACCTCAAGCAGAGCTAGTTACTATAAAGCGAGGAGGACACATGGCATTAATCGAGCACAACCAGCAGTTTGCCGAAGCTGTCAGGGCATTCTGCACTGAAATTTCGTGACTAAAAATGTGAGTTAAAATCCTGTATGTTCTGGCTGGGGATACCCTATTTTTCTTCTTAGTCTTAATGTCCCGAACTAAAGAAGAATCTTTGATAAAGTGATAATAAAGCTTGTCCCCTTGCCCTCTGCACTTTCAACCGCAAGTGTCCCTTTATGGGCTTCAATAATGCTCTTTGCTAAAAATAATCCTAATCCCCAGCCGGTTTGCTCCTCGGCACAGATGGTTCGACGAAATTGTTGAAATAGGATAGATTGAGCGTCTAGGGCGATCGGCTCGCCTTCATTATGGATAGTAAGGCCGATCTGCGTTTCAGTTTGCTGGAGCGTGAGTGTAATCGGCGTACTAGGCGCACCATATTTCACAGCGTTAATTGCTAAATTTTCAATCACCCGCCGTATTTCTTTACGGCTGCAAAAAGTCCTCATATCAGAATCAGAGACTACAACAAACCGCTCTCCATACGCGAAGCTCAAATCTTCTACCACCTCTTGGACTAGCATCACAAAATCGCATTCTTCAAATTCAATCTTTAAGCTCTGCCCTGCGCGCAGCCGACTCGCATCCAGCAGATTTTGAATCATCGAATCCAGCCGATCGATCGCACGGAGCATCCTCGCGGCCACATCCCTGTGGGTATCTCCTCGTTCCAGCCGCCGCAGAATCAGTTGAGTTCCCATTTTTACGACATTGATGGGATTTCTGAGATCGTGACTTAGCGTCACCATAAATAGTTCTTGAATATCTCGCAGCGTTTCGGAGAATTGAGTTGCCGCGTCATTAACGGCTTGCTCAATGGAGCCGATAATAATGTCTCGATCGCGCACTTCCAAAGGTGCTTCTTCTTCTAAAACTTGAAATATTACTTGACGGAGAAGCTGATACTCGAAAATGAGTTGACTCATAGAGTAGTCAGCATACCCCGCCCGTTCATGCCCGTGCAGCTTGCCAATCCGCGTACTTTCTACCTCGTCGGCTGTGATTCGGGCAGATGTCCTGACAATTCTGTTTGAGAGTTCATCTACCAGTTGGTTTAAGTACAGAGGTAGGGAATCTTGCAAGACAAGAGAATCTTGATGGGTTGATGCACCGACTTGATCACGCGCCCGCTTCTCCCACATCCGCATAATTTTTTCAGAATTGTGTTTAAGACGGTCAGACGCTTCGTTGGACATCGATTATGATTTTTTGCATGAGTGGCTGTTGAGAGAGCATTATACAGCACTTTTCAGATAAGGGAGGTACACAGAAGCCGAGTTTCTTGCTGAAACTCGGCTTCTGGGGGGTAGTTTATAAGGGGGAAATCTGCGGTAATTACTGAATTAAACCGGCAATGATATTAATACTCATCGCGACACTTGCGTTCGCTATTAAAGAGAAAGGAGAGAATGCTATGAAATCAAGCTAATCGCCTCAGCGAGCGCGAGGTCATCTGTACATCTGAAAGTTCACTCATCATGCCAATAACAAAAGAAAAGTTGGCGTAGATTTTTGAGGTAAAATCATGGTTGTTCCGATTTATTTATGCTCACTTCCTTATAAAAGTTTCGAGGCAATCAGACCGACAAGCACAATCAGACCTAATGCTCTCCGAAAGTAATTAACGCCTTGAAATAATTCTTCCCAAGCCCAAGTAAACAAAGAACCAAAAGCTACTAGATCCAACGCTAAATTAATTTGCCCTGTTGTAACAATCAGCTTTAATAAACTAGCTACAATCCCGACACTCAGTGGTAGATTTGGCATCTGAGCTATAACAATTTTGCCTTCGCTGTCCCGGAATGTGCGATCGAACAATGTATTTTCCATGAGTTTCGGCTGTAAATGTAATAAAAGGTATGAACTGAGTTGAATTACTTATCCAAACATTTCTCGATCACAACTAATTCGAGCCATCATTAGACCATTCCAAAGAAACAAAAGTGATGACCACTACATGAGCGTAGAATTTGTCTAGCAGTTTTAATCACATTTCTGCGAGCAATTCCCAGCATCAGCATCCCAGAATTAGAGGGAACTTACATTCATGAAGCTTTTTGGATAGAGTAGCTCATGATTTTATTAGTATCATTCGACTTACTTATGAGTTTTTTCATCATTCATGTTGACTTTTTAGGCTGTTATTGGATAGTAAAGTTAAAACTTTTAAATATCATCTATCGCTGGGAACAGTTTAAATTAGAATGTTATCTAAGCTGTCGCGCATTTAAATTGTAGATTCAGGGCGGGCGGGACGCCCACCCCACAAGACTTTAATTTTTTTTGACATACCATTTAAATGCCGCAACAGCTTATAATTCAATACGGTTCAGTTAAGGAAAATTGTAGCGAAAATGTTGGGCGGAGTGAAACGGAGGGTTCGTTCCCTCGGGGCCCAACCTACGCACTGATTCGGTCTAGTTCCTAGACCTCTTTGTCACCCTTCCACCTTTAACTGAAAATACGCTTGACGGCAGGAATACGAGCCAACACGAAATAATCCAACAGCAGAACGGTGACGAGTGAAAGTCCTACAAGCGGGAAGGCAATCCCTAAAACAGCAACGATTGCGAGTGGCACTTTCCATCCCTGAACATGGGTGGGCATTGCAGGCGCACCAAGCCAAGCCGTCCCTTTCGGACGACGCTGCCACCACATCACCGTACCACTGACTGAAAGCACAATCACAATTAACGCTGCAAACAACATCAGCAGTTGATTGCTCAATCCAAAATATTTGCCCATGTGAATGGAAATTCCCATTTCTACGGCTTTGGGTATTAACCCGTAATCCTTCCACCGCACATCTGCTAACACTTTGCCACTGTATCTATCGATGTGCAGAGTGACTTCTTGCGCCGGATTATTGGGAAATGCCGAAACCGTGTACACACCCGTTTGGGATTCTGGAAAACTAACACTAAATCCAGGCGGTGCGCCTTTTGCTTGGGCTAAAGTTACAACAGAATCTAGATTTACGGACGTACCAGCAGGAGTTTCCCTGATAATTTCGTTGTGTCCTGAATGATGCTCCTCTCCAGGCTTACTAGATTTGGGAATTGGTAATTGCTCTACTGCCCAAGGCACAATTAGATTGCCCTGTTGATTGAGTGAGCCTGTGAGTGTTGTCGATTGAGGCACGTTATCCCACATTTGTGCAGGATAGTGACTCGACAAACGAGCGAAGGTATCTCCCCAAAAACCTGTCCAGGGTAGTCCACTAATGATGAGAAAGCCAATTAGCAATACGCCATAAAATCCAGAAACGGCGTGTAAGTCCCGCCAAAATACCCGCTTATTCTGGCTCCACACACGCGGAATTAATGTTCCAAAAAAAGTTATTTTGTGGCGAGGCAACCATAAATATAATCCGGTAATTAGCAAAATCAGTCCCCAACAGGAAGCAAGCTCTACTAAATAATCTCCCAATTTTCCGATCATCAGTTCGCCGTGAATCTTGCGTGCGATCGCTTGGAGATTATTATTTTCATCGCGATCGCCTAAAATCTTAGCCGTATAAGGATTCACGAAAACGGCTAGTGTTCTTTCATCTTTAGTCGCGATCGTCACTTCAGCACTACGATTAGACGCAACGCTCGGCGTAAATTTTGTTACTTTGGCATCAGGATAAGTTCGTTGAACAACTGCCACCTGTTGAGTATAAGGCATCACCACATCCGCAGGCTGCACAAACATATTCTGGTGATACATCGCAGCATCTAATTGCGGTTTAAACAGGTAAATGATGCCTGTGATTGACAAAATCAGCATGAAAGGAATAACAAACAAGCCTGCATAGAAGTGCCATCGCCAAACGGTGCGATAAAAACGATTACTGGGAGGTTCAGCAACCAGTGAAGAGTTCAAAATGCTGTTCAATTTACTCATTGTCGTTTGCCAAAATCTCGAAAAAAAATCATTATGCTACACAAGTATGAACAATAGACCTCTTGCAAAAGTCCTTTTCATAAATTTATTGGACGGGCAAGATGCCCGTCCCACCAGAAAAAATAACTTTTGTGGGATGGGCATCTTGCCCGTCCTAGTTATTTTTGCAAGAGGTCTAATGTCAAAAGACAGGCTGTTAAACAGAGTTGCTGCTTCTGAAGTTTTTAGCCGTCAGTAATCCTAATAAAGATTTATGCAACAGGGAAAGTAACTAAAGACCAGTATATTGCAATACCGTTCAGTTAAGGCTGCCTATCTTTTTTTAGCATAAGCGAGGCTCAATCTTTACTCCATCAGGGTTTGAGGAGGGTTGTCATCCGTGAGCATCTCATATTTGTAAAAACACTTCTTCTGGCTCCTTCCTTCTTCCTCTTTCCTCCTGCCTTCTGCCTCCTGCCTCAAAACTTAGATTTCTAGCTTGGCTGCAAAAGTGAGATGCTCCCGGATGCCAATTCCACAAAACAATCAAAATCATCCCGCAATTATGTAAGGGCTTAGAATTCCACATCTTCTCGCTCATTTTCGTCAGTTCTGGGAGTATCCAAACCTTTCGCAGCCCAGCGCATTGTTTCAATGTATTTTGCCAGACTCGCCACAGTCGGAGCCTCAAACAAATTGCTGACCGATAACTCGACTTGCAAAGCGTCTCGGATGCGAGAAATCAACTGAGTTGCTAGCAGGGAATGCCCGCCTAGTTCAAAGAAATTATCGTAGATACTAACCTGCTGTTTTCCCAAAACCTTAGCCCAAATTTTCCCGATCGCCTTTTCGAGATCGGTCCGAGGCGCTATATAATTTTCTGTTATATCCTCGCTGTCTGTATCTAGATCGGGCAAGGCGCGGCGGTCTACTTTGCCATTAGGCGTCAGCGGCATATTCTCCAACACTGCATAAGTTGCAGGAACCATATATCCTGGTAACTTTTCTTTCAAAAATTGGCGCAAGTCACTTGACTTGAGATTTGAAATTTCAAATTTTTCATTAATGCCGTCAGGAATAACATAAGCTACCAAATGTTTATCGTCGGGGATGTCTTCCCTCACAATTACTACTGCTTCGCGCACTTGTGGATGCTGGCACAAAGCCGCTTCAATTTCTCCCAATTCGATGCGGTAGCCGCGAATTTTTACTTGGTCGTCAACGCGACCTAAAAACTCGATGTTGCCGTCAACAAAATAGCGGCCTAAATCACCTGTTTTATAAAGGCTAGAACCAGATTTATTGCTAAAAGGGTTAGGAATGAATGCAGCAGCAGTTAAATCAGGCTGGTTGAGGTAGCCTTTCGCCAATCCGTCACCGCCGACGTACAATTGACCTATAACACCGATCGCCACCGGCTGCAAATCCGCATCGAGGAGATAAATTTGCGTGTTGGCGATCGGGCGGCCGATGGGGATAGATGTTGCGGTTTCTGGTACGTCTTGCACGCAATAATAAGCCGAAAATGTGGTATTTTCTGTCGGCCCGTAAACGTGAATTAATTGAGTGGTTGGATTTTGTTTGAGAACTTTTTTAACCCATCTCACATCGACCGCTTCTCCGCCAAACAGCAAGCAGCGCAGCGAATTAAAAGCTTGCGGTAAAATTCTAGCAATTTGTTGAAATAAGGCTGTTGTTAAAAACAAAACTGTGATGCCTTGTTGGCGCAGTTCTAAGGCTAAATCGTGAGGCGAAAGGGTAATATTTGTGCTAATTCCCGCGAGTTGAGCGCCGTTAAGCAAGGCTCCCCAAATCTCGAATGTGGCTGCATCGAATGAAGCGTTTGATGCTTGGGCAATTTTATCGGTAGGTTCTATTTTTATATAGTTGGTGTTGAGTACCAGCCGATTTACTGCTTTGTGGGTGACAGCAACTCCCTTGGGTTTTCCTGTTGAGCCAGATGTGTAAATAACGTAAGCTAGGTTGTCTGCTGTTACGGTGTTGGCGGGATTTTCGGCGCTTTCTTGGGCTATGTGTTCCCAATCCCGATCGAAGTAAATCACCGAGTTGGAGAAGTCTCGGAAATTCTCAATCAATTTATCCTGAATTAGCAAGACTTTAACTCGAGCATCTTCCAGCATCAAGTTTAGCCGATCGCGCGGATAGCTCGGATCTAACGGTAGGTAGGCTCCTCCCGCTTTCAGTACAGCCAACATCCCGACAATTAGGTCGATCGATCGTTCTGCACAAAGCCCCACTAACACCTCCGCCCCCACGCCCTGTTTTTGCAGGTAGCGCGCCAGTTGGTTGCTGCGACTGTTGAGTTCTCTGTAAGTCAGGTGCTGGCCCTCGAAAGTTAGGGCGACATCCTCCAGATGCTGCTGGACCCGCTCTTCAAATAACTGATGAATGCACTTATTTTGAGGATAATCTGTGCGAGTATCGTTCCATTCTCTGAATAATTGATTCACTTCATCCTCGCTCAATAAAGGTAAGTTAGCGATTCTTTGTTCTGGATTAGCGACAATGCTTTCCAGCAGCGTTTTAAAATGCCTCAGCATTCGGGCGATCGTAACTTCATCAAATAAATCCGTATTGTACACAGCTACGCCTCTGATCCCTTCCGAATCTTTCCACTGTTCGCCGTATCTGTTCCTAAACTTATCCGAAGCTTCCCACAAATACAGCTCTAAATCAAACCGCGTTGTTTGAGTCTCCAAAGGGAAATAACTCAACTTTAATTCTGGCAATTCTAGCTCGTCCAGCGGCGCATTTTGCAGCCCGAATACCACCTGAAACAGCGGGTGGCGGTTCAACGATCGCTCTGGGTGCAATTCCTCGACTAGCTTCTCAAAAGGCAAATCTTGGTGAGCATAAGCTCCCAGGGTTACTTCCCGCACCCTGCCCAAAAAATCTCGAAATGTTGGGTTTCCCGAGCAGTCTGTTCGCAGCACTAAAG
>JAICRN010000317.1 GCA_025937335.1 Microcoleus sp. TY_ISSM_2_bin.22 | reverse complement strand
TTGGCTCTATAGAAAGGCAATAAGTTATTGTGCATTTAAATTGTATATTTCTATACCCTACCAACACTTGTCAAATCCTCTCTCCCTCTCCCTATGTAATACCATAGACAATCTAGATGCACAACAGCTTATTGCCTGTCTTGTATTAATTGCCACGATGTAATCTGCCACCTACTTACGATTCATTAAGAAACGAAAAGCTATAGATACTTAAGTGAGAAAATGTGGTATTGTTAATCCTATACAGGTTATCAAGATAAGAGCACAAATTCCTAAAGTGTCGCAGGTAGGATAGTTGTGCGCTGATGTAACTCCTATCAAAAAGAAACTTTTAATTTTTTATGGAAAAAATTCAAGAGTTACAACTATCCAAGTGCCCAACGGGAATTCAGGGACTCGATGAAATCACCGATGGAGGCTTGCCCCAAGGCCGACCCACCTTAATCTGCGGGTCAGCGGGTTGCGGTAAGACCTTATTTGGTGTGGAGTTTCTCGTGCGCGGAGCAACGCAGTACGGAGAACCAGGCGTTTTAGTCACCTTTGAAGAAACTGCGTCAGAAATTACCAAAAACGTCGCCTCTTTAGGGTGGAATTTAAATCAGTTAATTGCTGAAGGCAAAATATTAATAGATCATATTTATATTGACCCCAGCGAAATTGAGGAAACAGGAGAATATGACCTTGAAGGCATATTTATTCGTCTCGGCTATGCGATCGAAAAAATTGGCGCTAAACGGGTGCTTTTAGACACGATAGAAGTCTTGTTTGCTGGTTTAGCCAATGCCAACATTGTCCGAGCAGAAATACGCCGTTTATTTCATTGGTTAAAAGACCAAGGTGTGACAGCCGCGATCACAGGGGAGCGAGGAGATCGAACCTTAACCCGTCAAGGTTTAGAAGAATACGTTTCAGATTGCGTAATTAAATTAGATCAAAAAACGTTTCAAGACATCGCCACAAGAACCCTTCAAGTTGTCAAGTATCGCGGCTCTCGTCATAGTAATAATGAATATCCTTTTGTGATTGAAGAAAATGGCATTTCGGTCTTACCCCTTACTTCATTAAAATTAGACCATGCGGTTTCTAATGAGCGCATCTCAACAGGGCTCGCGCAACTTGATGAAATGTTTGGCGGGCAGGGCTACTATCGGGGTAGCAGTATTCTTGTAACAGGCAGGGCTGGAACGGGGAAAACAACGCTGGCATCTTATTTTGCCCAAGCAACCTGCCACAGAGGCGAACGGTGTTTATACCTCGCCACAGAAGAATCCCCTCAACAAATTCTCCGCAATTTAAACTCGATTGGTCTGGACTTAGCCCCCTATGTAGAGCAGGGATTATTGCAATTTGATGCGGTACGTCCCACTAGCTACAATTTAGAAATGCGTTTGTTTAAAATCCATGGCTGGGTCAAAGAATTTCAACCAAGCACGATCGTCATCGATCCGATGAGCAATCTCGTCTTGAGTGGGAGTTTGATTCAAACAAAAAACTTTTTCATGCGTTTGATTGACTATTTAAAGAGCAAACAAATAACCGTTTGTATGACCAACTTAACGGCTGGTGATGCTGACCATGATTACGAACAGACAGAAGTGGGTGTTTCCTCTCTGATGGATACTTGGTTAGATCTCCAAACGCTCAAGGTGAATGGGGAGCGCAATCGGATTCTCTATGCCCTCAAATCTCGGGGCATGATGCACTCAAATCAAGTACGGGAATTTATTCTCACCAATGAAGGCGTAAAGTTGGTCGAGGTTTACTTGGGAGATGGCAAGGTATTAACAGGGACGGAAAGATTCAATCAAGCACAAAAAGAAAAATCTGCCTCTAAAAAACGCCGACAGAATTTTGAACTCAAAAAACGTGAGTACGAACAAGAGAAAAAACTCGTACAAGCTCAGATAAATGCTCTCCAAATGCAATTGCTCAATCGAGATGCGGAGTTAGATTTGCTGCTGGAAGAAGAACAAGAGGAAGAAAAAGCATTGCTGGACAATCAAAACTTGATGGGAAAGTTACGTCATCTTAATCCATAAAATACATCTCTAAGGATAAAAAACATGACAAATGATTTAACAGATAATTTATCACAGGGCACTAACACAGAAGGGTCAGATATTTGGCAAATGCGATTATATGTGGCGGGACAAACACCTAAATCTTTGGTGGCTTTTTCCAATTTGAAGAAGATATGTGAGGAATATCTTCACGGTCAATATACCATTGAAATTATTGACTTAAGTAAACAGCCCCATCTCGCCATAGAAGATAGCATCGTTGCTCTACCGACTCTCGTTAGAAAATTGCCAGAACCGATTAAAAAGATTATTGGTGATTTATCAAATACTGAAAAAGTTCTGGTAGGACTGCAAATTCTTCCTGTAGTCAATGACAAATAAATCAAGATAGAGGTGGTACTAACAATGATCGAATCCGAAGAAGTTAAACAAACAACTACAGAACTTTTTGAACAGTCCCTGTCCCAATCCCAGGAAGAGCGTTATACCCTACGTCTTTATGTTGCAGGTACAACGCTCCAATCGGTGACGGCCTTGCAAAACATCAAAAAGATTTGTGAGGAACATCTCCAAGGGCGTTATGACTTAGAAGTTATTGATATTTATCAACAGACAGAAGCTGTTATTTCTGATAACATTGTGGCTGTTCCCACCTTGATAAAAAAGCTACCTATGCCCTTACAAAAGATTATTGGCAATTTATCGAATACAGAAAAAGTCTTAATTGGTCTTAATATTGTGCCTAAAAAATAATTGGAAAGCAAAATAATGAATGATTCTCTCACCCCTCTTGAAAAAATGAGCCAAGAAGTCGAAACCCTACATCGGGAATTGGCAGATGTGCAGGAACGCCTAAATGTAGCGGAAGAAACGTTGCAGGCGATTGCTTGTGGGGAAGTTGATGCTGTTGTTGTTTCTACGGAGCGAGGAGAGCGAGTTTTTACGCTTCAGGGGGCAGATTATGTTTATCAGTGTTTAGTGGAACAAATGGGCGAAGGAGCAGCTACCGTATCTTCTGAAGGTTTAATTTTGTACTGTAATAAGCGACTCTCAGAACTATTAAATTGTCCTTTAAAAAATCTGATAGGATCTCAATTTGAAACCTTTATTGCGCCCCACTATAAAAAAGCATTTTTACTACTTTTGCAGCAGGTTCAGCCTGAAAAAAGTTTCACTAAAGAAATGTCTTTGATCCCAGCAAGGGTAAATAAGGAAGTACCTGTTACATTATCGTGTAAACAACTTCAGATAGATGAGGTTTTAGTTAATAGTATTATTGTGACTGATATTACAGAATCTAAAATAAAAGAAGCTGCGAAACTCAGTCACATTCTCAACAGCGCGCTCGCCGTTATTAAAAATTTTCGTCTTTTGACTGATGGTACTTTAGAGATTGATTCTTGGACAGGCGGAACTCAACAGATTTTTGGCTATAGCTTAGAAGCTGTGCAAGCAGATTCTGCCTTAATCATAGCGAATATATTGCCCGAAGATCGAGAAAAAATGCTCGCCTCAATGATCGAAAATATTCAAGTAGGGCGCTCTGGTGTTGTCGAATATCGGTTTTTGCATGGCGATCGCAAGATTCGATGGCTTGCCTCAAACTACTTGGCTGAATGGGATCGAGAACAAAATTGTTGGGTGGGCCTAGAAATTATTACGGATATTACCCAACGTAAAGGAACAGAGCAAAAAATTGCGGAACAAGCAGCCTTAATCGATCTTACGAGTGATGCCATTTTTGTAAAGGATTTAGAAGATCGTATTTTATTTTGGAATAAAGGAGCTGAACGTTTATATGGTTGGGAAGAAGCAGAAGTTATAGGGCAGAAAACTCAAACCTTATTTAATAAACCGGGTAAACTAACTGAGCCGCTCCAAATCACTACCCAGAAAGGCAATTGGCAGGGGGAAATAGATCAACTTACTAAAACAGGTAAGAATATAATCGTAGAAAGTCGTAAAACACTGATAAAAGATAACTTTTTTCAATCCGCCGGATCTATCCTCGTTGTTAATACTGATATCACTGAAAAAAAGCTACTTGAAAAACAGTTTTACCATGCCCAGCGATTAGAGAGTTTGGGAACGTTAGCAAGTGGAATTGCACATGATTTAAATAACATTCTCACCCCGATTTTGGGAGCTAGTCAACTGCTTCCTCTCAAAATTACCAATATGAATGAACCGACAGAAAGACTGTTAAGACTCCTTTCGGGGAGTGCTAAGCGTGGGGCTGATTTGGTCAAGCAAATTCTTGTTTTTAGTCGAACAACGGAGGGTGAATATGTAATATTACAACTAGGATATTTGCTCCTAGAAGTGATCGGTATTGCTCAACAAACATTTTCCAAATTAATAACTATTTTGACTAAAATTCCCGCACTGGAACTATGGACAATCTCGGGCGATGCTACCCAGCTACACCAAGTATTTATGAATCTGATGATTAACGCTAAGGATGCGATGCCATCAGGAGGAAGTTTGACCATCTCGGCCGAAAATCGCTCATTGGATGAAGGTGATGTCCTGCTGAATTTGGAAGCAAAAGCAGGCTGTTATGTGGCTGTGACGGTCGCCGATACAGGAATTGGTATTCCGCCAGAATTGTTAAACCGAATTTTTGACCCCTTTTTCACTACCAAGGAAGTTGGCAAAGGAACAGGGCTAGGATTATCAACAGTAATGGGGATTGTCAGAAATCATGGCGGTTTTGTCAAGGTTTATAGCGAGTTGGGTAAGGGTACGGAATTTCAGGTTTTCTTACCAGCGGTAGAGGGACAAGTGAGCCTCACAACTGTAGAACAAGCAATGGCTACAGGTAAGGGCGAGTTGATTTTAATTGTTGATGATGAAACCTCTATTCGAGAGATAACACAGGCTTCTCTAGAAAACTATAACTACAGAACAATCCTCGCTAGTGATGGGCTTGAAGCCCTCGAACTCTACAGGGAACATCAACAGGAAATTAGTGTGGTTTTAATGGATGTGATGATGCCCAACCTAGATGGTGTTTCCGCAATGCGCGCGTTGCAAAACATTAATCCTGGGGTGAATATCATTGCGACTAGCGGACTCCTTGCTAACAGAAAGCTGGCATTAAATGTTAATGTCAAAACATTTTTGTTAAAACCTTACACGATCGCACAGTTATTACAATTGTTAACGGAGTTACTGCCGCGAGACGAGAATCAAGCAAATCGCATCCCGCCCGTTACCTCTCAAGAGTCTTGTTTACTGCCGAGGGTTGAATTGTCTGGAGATGCTTTAGCAATAATGCCCCCCGAATGGTTACAGCAAATGTATGATGCGGCGTACTATTGTGATGGGGATATCCTGCTGGAATTAATTGAACAAATACCTACTTCTCAAGTGGCGATCGCGAATGCTCTCAAAGATTTAACGCTGAGTTTGAAAACGGATATCATTATGGAATTAACTGATTTATCTAAATTAGGACTTACGAAAGAACCCTAGGAAGAGCGGGATATTAAAGTTGCGGAATAAAAAGTATTCCAACCATTTGCATCAGTAGAGGCGATCGATAAAAATTGCTCGTGCCAACACAGCAGGAATACTTGGCAAAATCACAACGTCTCCGGGAACATCTCAATGAAAGCAGCCAAGCTAGAAATTGGTGTTAGGAGGCTCTCTTTCTGCGAGGAAAAAGTTAGAAGGAAGGAGCCAGAAGAAGTGTTTTTACAAATATGAAATGCTCCCGAAACCGCACCTGATATCACGTGCGATCGATTGACCATAATATCCCGGTCGGGGCGGGTTTTTGAGATTGTCAATTATTGGAAGGTATTGTTGGTGAGGGGAGTCCCTACAAAAATCGCGGTCGCTCGACCGGACATGATACAGCGCATTCCAGGTTTATGAAGTAGACCGCGCTCTCACGCCCGTTTCTTTACAGTTCTCGCATCATTACTGATTCTGTGGCTCGAAACAGGGTCGATCGCGATTTACATCTACATGGAATACGATGTATTACGGGTAAAACAATTTGGGCGATCGACATTTGTGTTTCTAAATTAGTCGATCGCCCTAGACTCAAATTCCTTCAATCATATCGTTTCCGGTAGCTGGATGGGAATCATAAAGTCAAGGTCAGTAATTCCCCCTTTCCCCACAGACCACTCCCATCATCAGGAGTGTTACCGGAATTGATCTCAAACGATTTGCTCGCTAGAAGGTTCGCCGCTAGCTGGAGGCTCTACCGTATCGCCAAAGGCAATCCGCAGAAATGGCGGAGCCAAAAAAGTCGTCAGAATCACCATGATAATAATCGACACTTCCAACGGTTTATCCAAAACTCCACTCGCCGAACCGATGCCGGCAAACACTAACCCGACTTCGCCCCGAGGAATCATCCCCACTCCGATCGCCAATCGATTGATTCCAGGCTGACCAAACACCACCCAACCTGTTACGATCTTGCCCAAAATCGCAACCACAATCAAGAAAGTGGCAATCAAAAGTCCCGCCCGATTATCCGGCACTGTTGGGTTCAAAACCCCCAAATCCGCCCGTGCTCCCACCGTTACAAAAAAGATGGGAACCAGGAAATCCGCAATCGGCTTCACCAATTCATCCAACTCGTTGCGGGCATCGCTTTCATCCAACACCAAGCCAGCCGCAAACGCACCCAAAATCGCTTCGAGATGAATTGCGTTGCCCAGAAAAGCCATGAAGTAGGCAAAAATAAATGCCGGGATGATAATATTGCCGCGAGTTTTGAGTTGACCCACCACC
>JAICRN010000602.1 GCA_025937335.1 Microcoleus sp. TY_ISSM_2_bin.22 | reverse complement strand
GGACAGTCCTGGACGCAAAAACCCGGTTTGTTGGTGTAATTTGGTCGTATACGCTCGAACTTGACAACTATCGATCGGTTTTGTGGGCAAGCGTGCGTCCAGGACTGTTGGAGTTATTCTGCGTATGATTGACGGTAGAAATAGGCGATCGCATTAAAAAAATATTTCTCCGATCGATCGCACTAGGCTAAGTGCGCATGACGGGGGATTTACAGCCCAGGTAAGATCGTATTTATAAACAAGCTAGGAACGAGCGATCGCCACTTGATAATTATTACCATTTTTTTACTTTAAAAGTTTGGCATAACTGCAAAAAATCAATCATCTTGCTGCCCAAATTCAGCGCTAGCATTGTTTTAGTAATTGGTTGATTGGATAACTTATTAAATTCGCTGCCACCCGGTTAATCGGAATATAACTACCGGGAGATTGAGC
Source organism: Microcoleus sp. TY_ISSM_2_bin.22 (assembly GCA_025937335.1). Taxonomy (GTDB): domain Bacteria; phylum Cyanobacteriota; class Cyanobacteriia; order Cyanobacteriales; family Microcoleaceae; genus Microcoleus. The sequence goes on along the minus strand of JAICRN010000602.1, from coordinate 3,297 downwards.
AGTTAATCCTCTGATAATTTTGACGAGAGATGCTTCCATAGCAGCAGAGGAATGAGTTTTTGAAGTGGAGGATTTTTTGGCGATCGCCACTTGATGTTCCTGACCGATTAATTTTACTTGAAAAACCCCTGATTTCGACGGCAAATATTTGATGATACTAGATTTTTACCCAAAATATTTTACAATTAAATCAGCAGAAAATTGATATTTAGCCATTTTTTTTAGTTTGACCACACGAATAGAATCCTCTTTTCAGTCAAATTTTGCCGCTTCAATTATTTCTATAAGTATAGTTTTAAAAACATCCAGCGACTCAATAGCATTTGCATTGAGACCAGGTATTATTTCGGGCAAATTTGGATCGGCAACATTTTGATTAACAGCAACGGTCGCCAAAGATGCTTCAGACACAGGGGTAACTTTGTTTTGTGCTGACTCCGACAGTGCAGCAATGGAAGTTGTAGAAGGGAAAACAATAGTGTGGCGCTCTTGAAAAAGCTCAGCCACACTATAAAAACGAGCGATTCACTCATCAATAGATTTGTGTTGAGCCTTCAACAACTCTGCAACTTGATTAGCCATTCTTCAAAACTAGGAATTTCCATTTCCCTCTCACAAGAATAGTAACGAGTATCACCATTCAGAGAATTTTCTACAGACAAAACAGCATTTTGACGCCGCACCCGAAACACAGTCAATCCCTGATTTTGCAACTGATTGCAAAGATGATTTAACAAACCATCCGAAGCACAGACCAAAACTTGTCGCACATCCCGATATCGATATAAAATAGCAGCACCAAAAGCAATCATTTTACCATCAGCACTATTAGCACCGCCCGGAACGTGAATCAGTTCGTAACCGCGATCGTAAAGTTCAGTATCCAACTTGCCGATACTCGGGTTTTTCCAATTAGCAAAAGCAATTTTAACTTGCAGGGGATAGTCGCACAAACTGGCTAAAAATTGTTCTGTATTAACCTTAAGTTTCAGATTTTCGGCATCTAACAGCAAAATCGCAATCCTGCAGGACTCTGCGGTGGTTGCAGGGGCGATTTCATTCGGGATAGCTTCGCTTAACCGTGTTTCCGTGCATTGGCGACTTAAAGACTGCGGAATCAACTGCTCAAAGAATTGTTTGCCGCAAGCTTTGCAAAGATACCGCTGCTGACCGTTGGGACGGCTGTTTTTACGAATTTGGTCAGATTCGCATCGAGGACATTTCATGTAACTATTATTGCAGCCTCCTCCCTAAGCGGTAAAAAATTACCTACGTTCTTTTTTGTCTTCCTTAACGCCCTTCGCCTCTTCGCGGTTCATTAAATAGATATCCCTTGAGCAGTTCAGAAGCCCCATAATAGTAAAAGAAACTTAACATTTATTTAAACACAATGGCTAGAGACTTGCGGGGATTCCTCAAACTACTCGAAGAACGGGGACAACTGCGCCGGATTAGCGCCTTAGTCGATTCCGACCTCGAAATTGCCGAAATTTCCAACCAAATGCTGCAAAAAGGCGGCCCTGGATTGCTGTTTGAAAACGTCAAAGGGGCCGAATTCCCCGTCGCAATTAACCTGTTGGGTACGGAAGAGCGCGTTTGCTGGGCGATGAACATGGAAAAGCCGATCGAACTAGAAGAGCTCGGCAAAAAACTGGGAATGCTGCAACAGCCAAAACCGCCGAAAAAGATTTCCCAAGCGATAGAATTCGGCAAAGTGCTGTTTGACGTAGTGAAAGCCAAACCCGGCCGCGACTTTTTCCCAGCTTGTCAGCAAGTGGTAATTGAGGGAGAAGGGCTGGATTTGAACAAAATCCCGATGATTCGCCCTTATCCGGGAGATGCGGGCAAAATTATCACCCTGGGTTTGGTAATTACCAAAGATTGCGAAACGGGTACGCCCAATGTGGGAGTTTATCGGTTGCAGTTGCAGTCAAAAAACACGATGACTGTACACTGGTTGTCGGTGCGGGGCGGGGCGCGGCACTTGCGGAAAGCGGCGCAGGCCGGTAAAAAGTTGGAAGTTGCGATCGCCCTTGGAGTCGATCCCCTGATTATTCTCGCCGCAGCAACGCCAATTCCTGTAGATTTATCGGAATGGTTATTTGCCGGACTTTACGGCGGTTCCGGCGTGCAATTGGCCAAGTGCAAAACCGTAGATTTGGAAGTACCGGCAGACTCGGAAATCGTGTTAGAAGGAACGATTACGCCGGGGGAAGTTCTGCCCGACGGGCCCTTTGGGGATCACATGGGTTATTACGGCGGCGTGGAAGATTCGCCGCTGATTCGCTTCGGGTGTATGACGCACCGCAAAGACCCGATTTATCTGACCACCTTTAGCGGGCGGCCGCCGAAAGAAGAAGCAATGATGGCGATCGCGCTTAACCGTATTTATACCCCTATTTTGCGGCAGCAAGTATCGGAAATTGTCGATTTCTTCTTACCGATGGAAGCGCTGAGTTATAAAGCGGCAATTATCTCGATTGATAAAGCATATCCCGGTCAAGCGCGCAGGGCTGCTTTAGCATTTTGGAGTGCATTACCGCAGTTTACTTACACTAAGTTTGTGATTGTTGTCGATAAAAGTATCAACATTCGCGACCCGCGTCAAGTAGTTTGGGCAATTAGTTCTAAAGTCGATCCTGTTCGGGATGTATTTATTCTGCCGAATACGCCTTTTGATACGTTAGATTTTGCCAGTGAAAAGATTGGTTTGGGAGGCAGAATGGGGATTGATGCTACTACGAAGATGCCGCCGGAAACGGATCACGAATGGGGGGAAGTTTTGGAGTCCGATCCGGATGTGGCGGCGATGGTAGAAAGGCGTTGGGCCGAGTATGGTTTGGCCGATTTGAATTTGGGAGAAGTCGATCCGAATTTGTTTGGATATGAGATGAAGTAGGGAAGGAATCGTAAAGGCGTAGAGGAGAAGGGGAGAGAGGATTTCTCCCTTTTTTTTGGGGAGTTTGATAAACTGGATTTACGCATTTTAAGGTAATCCTGTCATTCTGAGCGAAGCGAAGAATCTGGCTCGCTGCTTCGTTGACAGGACTAACGCCAAAAATTAAAGAGGAGGAGGCCTGAGTAAATTAATATGCACGTGATCACCCGCAAACGGCTGAATGAGTTTGCTAAACTTCATCCAGATACAACAAATGCCTTGGTTCAGTGGTACAAACTCGTCAAACAAAATGAATTTGCGACCTTCGTTGAACTCCGTGAACTCTTTCCATCTGCCGATCGAGTAGGGAAATTGACTGTTTTCAACATTGGAGGGAATAAAGTTAGACTCATTGCTGC
>JAICRN010000051.1 GCA_025937335.1 Microcoleus sp. TY_ISSM_2_bin.22 | reverse complement strand
TAGGTAACAGAAAGAAAACCATGAAATAATTATTTACGAGAGTCAGGGATCGAGTAAAACTGCATAACAAGTCTTATTAATTTGTTACAGGCCCCTCCTGTTTAAGCCGATCGCCCGCGACGACACAGACACCAGCAATCAAAAAGGCGATCGCCCCCACAATCGCCGTTGTAACAGCAGGAATCGCCTTTGGTGCCACAAACACCGCAGAGTATAAACTCATCCCCAGGGAAAAACCGCCAAAATACAACCCTACGCCGAATCCTCCTCTGCGCGGAGGAACCAGAGACAAAGCAAAAGGAACTGTACCAGTAGCAATCAAACTGTTGGTAAAAATCACAGCCAAAACAGTCGCCGCTACCATCACCAACCCCTGACTAAAAACCATTGCTAACAGCAAAACAGCCGTTGCTACCAATCCACCCAACAGCATCCGCTGGTTTCCCAAGCGCACCGCAATCACGCCAGCCAGCAAAGAAGCAACAGCTAAAGCCAAAGTAAATCCCGCCATTAAAAACTTACTATCAACACCGGCGATTTGAGTTTGGAAAACATGGGGCAAAATCCGTTCCCCCATGGCCCGAGTCCCCCAAGCCACAGCCATTCCCGTCACCGCAGTTAACCCCACTGCTGTGATAGAAACTCTCTCGGAAATTGCAGTATCCGGAGGCAATTCTGACAGCGCAACATCAGGATTAACCGATCGCAAAAAAGCCACCGCACCCAACAATACAAACGAACCAATAGCGAAGGCAAAAGCTGGGCCCAAACTCAGAATAAAATCCCCCGCAACAGGCCTTGCCGCCCCAACCAATCCCCCCACAAGCACCAATAAACTCATGGCTTGGGGCAACTGGCTTTGAGTTGCATATTGGCCCAACAGCGACACTGCGGGCGATCGAAACATCGCCATCGCCACCGCCCAAGCTACTATTACCGCAGGCAAAATCCAGCGCAGGGGCGAGACTGGATTGCCGAAAATAAAAACAGCCGGGATCGCAATAAATAGCACCGACGACAGAATAGTGCCGACAACAATTAGCGGAAAACGAGTTCCCATCCAGCGACGCTGCTTGTCAGAAATCCAGCCAGAAAAAGGTTCGATCGCAATTGCCAAAGAATCCTCTAAAATTCCGATACCCCTGTCGAATCCCGCAAAACCAAATCCCGCTAAAAGTTGAGGCAAATACAGTCGGTAAAGCATCCAAGCCAGAGTAATTGCTCCCTGCAAAGCTGCCACGCCTCCCACTTGCCGCCACAAAATTAAAGACTGAGATTGAGATTTTTTCATGTTTTTGACAATATTTTATGCGATCGGCAGGGGGCTGGTTTATCTATACTGTTAGCTACCTAAAATATATCTGGTGGAACCCGCACCTTGTATTTTGAAAGAGGTAAATGGCGATTTATCGCCCGAGGGGGGGCGGGTTTATGAGATGATTGTTCTTAGGCACTGATCGTTGGTAAAAGCTGCCCCTACAAGTTATCATTCTTTAGCTATGTGTTTTGTACCGCATCCCCTTGTAGCACCAACAGTTATAGCTCAAATTAGACCCAACGTGCAAAGCTTGCCCGATGGAGACTACCGCTACCGAGACTCCTTTGGGATCGATCGACCTTTTCGAGAAATTCAATTTCGCAAACAAGACAGATACATCACCGGCAGCGATTCCGACCAACGCACGGGAAAAAGTTACTGCTTCCGGGGAATCCCCCAGCAGAACAACATTATTAACCTCACAGTAGCGATCGAAATTTCCCCGAAAACAGCACAGCAAACCGAGTGGAAATTAGCACCGGGAAACCCGATTAATTTCGACAAGCTTTATCCGCTGCAAGCTGGGCCGGGATTAGAATTGTACAAATGTTTGACAGCATTTTTACCAAAATTGAAATAGTGGTTATATCAAATCCGGTAGCATCGGAATTAATATTACCCACAGCTTTCGACACCGCGCCTGACCGTTTCCCTACCGCGATTAATTGTAGGGAAACGGCCAGGCGCGGTGTCCTCTATATCATTTCTGAGTGCAACCGGAAACGATATTACCCCTAGCAATAGCGGATCAAACCATTTTTTGCCCTTAGTCCTGAGTTAGATCGAATCTGCTCGATTGCACCGGATAGCTTTCGGACACGGCACTGCCGTGTCCCTACCCTTCTTTGTGTTAATTTAACCTAAGAACCAGCATTTTCCAATTCTTCCCGCAGCATTTCCCGGTAGACTTTAGGCAAACGAGAACTCATAGAATTGTTCTCAATTCCATATCCCAAACTCGTCCAAGTTCCCGAAAGCATCCGCAATACCTCCGTTAATCTTTCCTGCCGCAGCATTTCTGAAATATCAGCTTTCCAAAACTTGCGATCGCTCAACCAAGCATAAACCACAGCATCCTGATCTTCTGGTTCAAAACTGTAATCTTCCCAGAATAAAAAATTAGCACGACGGGCTTGATAGCGCTTAGCCTTCTCCTTCCAAGTCGTAGTCAGAAATTGATACCGGCCCGCTGCGGTAGTACACTTGCCTCGATTCGGGCCATTAACAATCTTCACGCACCAGTCAGGATGGCGGCTCAAATCTAATATATACTTGCCACCGTAAACAACGTGATAAGGGCGAGAAACATTCGACTCGCTAGCAGAAATAGTACGCATCAGTGCCCGAATGTAAGGATCGCCGGTTTTCATAGCCAGCGGCGGGAATTTTCCCACCTCACTCCCCGACTGCGAAAACTGCTGATTTCCCCGCAAACTGTCAACTAAAAAAACACCGCCGCCAATCACAGCGCCGATTAAAAGTAGAAATCCGAGGATTTGAATTTCCGATCGCCTCAGCAAACCCCTTTTTCGACGGCTCAATTTCTCAGATTCCAGCAAAGTCATTTCCATTTCCGCAATTTCGGCTAATTTTCTAGCCACCCGCATCCGGCGCACCCGAAAATCGTATTGATATAGCGGCGCGGCTAACAGCGTTAAACTCGATAAAGCCGCCGCCAATTTGCTCAGCCAGAAATCGAATTCACTGGCTACCGCAACATTTGTCAGAGTAGATATTCCTGTTAGTAATTGAGCCGGATCGATCGATCGCGCTGGCCAATAAAAAATCGCAATTTGCACCAGCAGCGACAGATTAAATGCAAAAAAAAGCACTACAACAGCATTCAAGCCTTCTCGCAAGTGCGATCGAATACCAATGTGCCTGCGCTTGAACTTGCGCGCAACGCGAAAGCGGCCCGGCAGCATAATTAGTAAGGGATTTAAGATTTTGACGGCGAACAAATGAAAAACAAAAAACAAAGGCAACTGAATCAGCCAAGCCGCCAGCAGTAGAGTCAGAAAGCCGATATCGTCGCTGACAAAAGGAATGCCCCTGCGAAGGACAAAACTAAAACTCTGAGCGAGAGCAAATGCCCTTAACCACGAAATCGGATAGGGGAACCAAGCTGGCCACTTGAGAGTTTTCATGCTGAGAGAGGGAAATTTCAACGGCGAATCGTTAAACTATAAAGATTTTGCCAGATTTGGCGATCGGAAAATTGGTGTAGCGTGCGTCTGCCCAAATCTTTGACCCAAATCACATCTTGCACCATTCTCGATCAGCCTTTTTTGGGCAGGCAGGATGCCCACCCCACAAGAAAATGCACTTTTTGTGGAACAGGCCGGAAAGCCTGTTCTTGACAATGGTGCAACATCTCAGATCCAAATCAAAGTGTTTTTGGTCTGACAATCAAGCATCCGGGATACAAGCCCCCGGATTCATTCCGAAAGCACACTCAGGACTCAGAAATAAAAAACCTGTATCCGATAAAGGAGCCCCCGAATTTATCGGTGGGGTCAATGCTTCAATCTAAAATCTAAAATCTAAAATCGCGCAATCGATTGACGCACCGAACCCAAGCGAGGCTAATTCAATCAAATCACACTGGCAAACAACTCCTCAAAACTCTTTTGCGGAGCCTCCGACTTCGCCACAATTTCCACAACCTTGTTGCGAGAAGTCGGCTGAAACAGCGCCTCCACGCACACTTGGGCTACCTTGGTGCGGGGAATGCTGCTCTCAAACATTTTGTCTGCACCAGTCATGACGATCGCATCTGAATTATCCTCATTTTTGAGACCGCCCGGACGGACGATCGTATAAATCAAGCCGCTTTTTTGCAAATATTCCTCAGCTTGTTTCTTCCAAACCAAAATCAGCCAGAACAAATTCAGCGGGTGAAAAAACTGAGAGACGCACAGAGAAGTCACAAGCACAAAATGCTCAATGCCCTTAGCCTTAGCTGCATCCACCAAATTTTTAGTACCTTCAAAATCCACCTTGTAAGGCGCTGTCGGGTCAAAACCAGGGGCCGCCCCTGTCGCGCACAGCAATACCGTACTATCGCCGATGGCATTGCCCAGGGAAGTCGCATTTAATACATCCCCGGTCACTAACTCAGCCTCGGGTGGTAAAATTTGTCTAGCTGTGTCTAAATTTCGGACTAAGGCGCGCACCGGAATGCCTCGCTTGACTAATTCTGCGACGATTCGGCGGCCAGTCTGACCTGTGGCTCCTGCTACAAATGCTTTCATAAGTCGAGTTATGCTGAACTAGGGGTAAGTTTTGTTACTATCGATTTCTCAATTGTAGGGAGGAAACTTCCTGAAGACATCCCCAGCCCGATCGGTGCGTATTACAGGAGAGTACAGGATGAAGCAGGATTCCGCTGAATATCAAACTTTTGAAGCTTCTGACAAAAATTACTACCCAGATATGAGTTTCCGAGAGCCCGAAAGTGCAAGTGCCGATGCAGTAGAGGAAGTTGAGCCGATTTGGTTTCACGCATATTTTGAAGACAGCATGGAGATGTACGCGGATGCTGAGACTGTGGCGAAGCATTTGAACAACCACAAGAGTTGGTTTTGCCAGTGCGCTTGGCCGATGAAGGCCCAAGCGATCGGAGAAAACGGCTACGATTTATTAATCGGGCGTTTTGGGGCTTTCGGCTACCGCGTTGAAGCGAGAATTGGTTTAGAGTTGCTGCCGCCTGACGCTGAAGGCTGCTATTTGATTAAGACTATTCCGGTTCCGAATTATACCTCACCTGGGTATGAAGTGGATTTTCGATCGGCAATGAAGCTACTGGAAATACCGTCTCAAGAGTTTGCCGCCGATTGGCCTGCGTCGGAACGTGCTAAGCTGCCGCCTGCGATTACCAGTGCTACGTGGAAGCTGGATTTGGCTGTGGGGGTTTGTTTTCCTAAGTTTATTCGATCGATGTCTCAGCCTTTGATAGAAAAAACCGGCGATGCGCTTTTGGAAAAAATTATCAAACAAGTTAACCGGCGCTTGACTTATAAAACTCAGCTTGTTTTTCACGAAAGTTTGGGCATTCCTTTTCCGAAAAATCCTAAGAAGCATTAAGTGCGATCGCACTTAATCACATTTGTAGGGCGCTGATGGCGCACCTTACCCTTAAGTGCGATCGCAATAACTCATATCATTTTTTAGTTGAGACTTCGGCGTTAGCGCTATGTCGAACGATTTTAGATTAAACAATTGGGAATAACTGCTGCTGTATGGGTTGAAATCGCGGGTCTACAGTTGCTTTTTTGAAACTGATATCATTTCCTTCGCGTGCTTATGGCGTACCTTACCCTCTTTTATTGCACGGAACACTTGCTTGACCAGTTAATCCCAACAACCAAATTATTGCTAACACAATTTAAGGCTAAGGTCGTGATTGTCTTTTGACATATCCTCTTTTATTATCACCATAATTAGTTTTTATTATGGGTGAATTTAGCACAGGGTTGGACACAATACTTTCAAGTCAGAGGTCATCAACTTCGAGAGGATTGTTATTAAAAGATTCTCCTTCTGTCATAATGCTTTCTCTCCTGATTCCCTCATGATTAAGCAGTGTAGCCGATGCAGTTCAAAGCTGGCTCAGATCGCCCTCCGAAACTAGCAAGTGTCTCAGATCACAAAACCGATCGATCGCCCTCACTGCCAAAAAACCTAAAATTATGTCAAATTAACTAAAGGGGGATCGATCGCTTTTGCCATATCCGTAGAAAGTTATGACAACAAAACTAAGAGCTACAGACACAAAAAAAATGGAGATAGACTGGCAGCAGTTGAGGGCAAACCAAGAACTAATTCTCAATCAAGTAGACAATGCGATCGCTATGTTCGACTCGTCTGACTGCTTAGTTTTGTTTAACAAAAAATTGGCCGGAATCTGGGGACTGTCCCCAGAATGGCTGGCAACAAAGCCCAAGTGCCACTTGCTGTTTGCGGAAATTGTCGATCGGGGTTACTTGTCCCTTAAGCAGTGGCAAGACTTTCAGCAAGCACTCGAAAAATCTCAGGATGGAAGTTTATCATATTATTTCGAGCAATCTAATGCGGTTTGTTTGGAGGTGTGCGCCACGATTACCAACAGCGGCGGACGGCTGTTTACCTTTAGAGATGTTACGGTATACCAAAACTCCCAAGCTAGCTTGAACGCAGAAGTCAGGCGGCTGAGCTTTCTTTTAGGTTTAACCGAACGCCTGCAAAACTCTCACAGTTTGCAAGAAATAGGTCAGTTTGCCCTCACCTATCTAGTAGGGGCAATGAATGCAGCTTTCGGAGATGTCAAGGTGATTACCGGCAAGGGAAACGACCGGCAAGCGGCGGCGATTTGCAACCAAGTTTCTAGTCAATTTTTGGCTACTTACGGGGAACCCGTAGTCGCAGGAATGCAAGAATTGCTCGACCAAGGCATTCCCTACGGCATCGGTTTGCTGTGGGAAGTGGTGAAAACCGGTAAACCTGTGTTTGTCGAGGATTATGACCAACATCCCAATGCCGTGCCGGAATTTCGGCATCCGGGAATCGGACAACTGGGGATTTTTCCGATCGCAGCCACGGACGGTACAATTATTGGCGTACTGACGCTGGAGTCCCGCAACGTCAAAAAACTGCAAACCGCCCTCAACCAAGAAGTGCTGGAGGCTGCTTGCCGGACTCTGGGGGCGGCGATCGAGCGGGCTCAGACACAAGAAAACCTGCGCCAAGTTAACGAACAATTAGAGTATTCTTCTCAGTTGAAATCCGAGTTTTTAGCGTCGATGTCCCACGAATTGCGGACGCCTCTCAACAGCATTCTCGGCTTTTCTGACTTGCTGCTGCGGCAAACCGCCGGACAGTTGAGCGATCGACAAATCAACTATTTAGAACTGATCGAAAAAAGCGGCCAGCACTTGTTGCAGCTAATTAACGATATTCTCGATCTTTCTAAAATTGAAGCGGGGAAAGTAGAACTCAATTTACAACCGGTTCGCGTTCACGAACTCGCGACAGACTGTCTCAAAATGATGCAGCCGCGGGCCGACAAAAAGCGAATCGGTTTGTCTTTAGAACTCGACTACCGCATTACTAAAGTTTTGCTCGACGAACGGCGAGTGCGACAAATTGTGATTAATTTACTTTCCAATGCCATCAAATTTACCCCAGAACAAGGACAAGTTAAACTCAGCGGGCGTCTGGTATACGGCAGTGAAATAAAGGGGGACTACCGACCGGATTGTTCTCCTGTAAATGCCAGCACTCCTTATTTTTGTTTTGAGGTGAAAGACTCCGGCATCGGCATTCCTCAAGACCGCTGGCACTTGCTATTTAGACCTTTTCAACAGGTGGATTCTTCCCTGACTAGGCGGCACGAAGGTACAGGTTTGGGTTTGGCTTTGACTAAACGTCTGGCAGAATTGCACGGGGGAACTGTTTCTTTTCAATCGGTTTGCGATCGGGGAAGTCTTTTCCGCGTTTGGCTGCCTTTGACGGAGATGCGTCAACAGTTGGGAAACTTTGCTTCTTGTGCTTTGAATTCCAAGTTAGTCCCTGCTTCTGCGATTGCTTTACCAATTGGCAGCAAACGGATTTTGGTTGTCGAAGACCAGCCTTTTAACCAAATGTTAATTTCTGAGGTGATGGAATTGGAGGGGTACGGGGTAGAGATACTCGCGAATGGGAAGGCAATGGTCGATCGTATTCTCGCTGCTTCTGTAGCCCCGCAGTTGCTGCCGGATTTGATTTTGATGGACATTCAGTTGCCGGATGTTGACGGCTTTGAGTTGATGCGTCGAGTTAAAGCAGATCCTGTCTGGGAGTCGGTACCGATGATTGCGGTGACGGCGATGGCGATGCCTGGTGACCGCGATCGATGTTTGGAAGCTGGCGCTTCTGGTTATTTGAGCAAGCCGCTGGATTTGAATTTGACGATCGCGACTGTCCGTTCTTTTCTCAGCTAACAATAATTATTTGCAGTTCCAGCACTGCCATTTATTATAATTGATAACTAGAAAGGTTAAACTCAATAGTAGATAAATATCTATAGGACTTGCGTACACTTGCCTCAAAAACCCGGTTCCTACGAAAAATATCGAGTTTAGTAACGATAAATATACGAATTAACCAGTTTTCGAGCTTCCCCACACGCAAGTCCCTAGCTAAATTCAATATATATATATTCCATGTCAAACAAGTCGCCCTGCATCATGTTGGTTGATGACGAGCCAGCTAATCTGACTTTACTGGAAGAGTTATTGCACGTGAAAGGATACGCCACAGTATCAGCACTATCTGGTGATGAAGCGCTCTCCCTCGCCCGCGCATCTCGACCCGATTTAATTTTACTGGATATTATGATGCCGGAGATGGACGGTTTTGATGTGTGCGATCGCCTGCGGAAGGATACGGCATTGCAAACTGTACCGGTGATTTTTTTGACTGCCCTCGACGACGATACCTCTCGCCTCCGAGGGTTAGAAATGATGGCAGACGATTATTTGACAAAGCCTTTTAACAGTCGTTTGTTGCTGGCAAAAGTGGAAAATATTTTGCAGTTGAGTCAAATGCGATCGCAAGCTGTATCTTCCCAATTCAACCAGCAAGTGAAAGAGCAAAGCAAGCGCCAAATCGCCGCAGCTTGGGAGGCAAACGAATATCTTTCTGAAAAATTTCAGCTATTTGTGCCGGAGCAGCTTCTCGGACGAATTGCGCCGCAAGGAATAGAATCTATTCAGTTGGGCAATGTCACAGAAGAAGAGCTGACAATTTTATTTTGCGACATTCGCGGGTTTACTGCGATCGCAGAATCTCAAGAAGCTCGGGAGACTTTTGAATGGTTGAACGCTTTTTTTACTCAAATGAACGATTGCATAACGTCCCACGGCGGGTTTATTGACAAATACCTAGGCGATGCAATCATGGCAGTATTTGACAAGCCGAACTCTCACGCTATGGATGCGATCGAAGCCGCAGTAGCAATGCAAGAAAGATTGCAGGAATTTAATGCCAGCCGCGACAAATACAATTTAGAATCTCCAGTCAATATCGGTACCGGAATTCATACAGGTATCGGCATGATCGGCACTTTGGGTTCCGATCGCCGCATGGACTCTACAGTCATCGGCGATGTAGTAAATACAGCTTCTCGGTTAGAAAATTTAACTAAAATATACGGCTGCCAAATTATTGTTAGCGAAAATGCGATCGTTCATGCGAGAGAATTTCTAAATCGCATAAGTCCCAACTCAAAATCAAAAGAAAGTCTATTATTAAAGTGCGACTTGGAAGTGGAAACACAGGAGACTATTATTTCTACTTCTGGGGCTACAGCTACAGACAGCGATTTGCCAAGCAACAATTATTACTATCGCTGGATCGATCGAGTAACCCCGCGCGGCAAGCAGCAAGCTATTGAAATCTACGAAATCTGGATCGCATCCAGTCCCGACTCGGAGGCAAAGCGGCTTACCCAGGTTTTATTTGACAAAGGAATTCAAGGATGGCAATCCGAAAGATTTGTCGCCGCCTTGGGATATTTTCAACAACTAATCGAACAAAACCCTGCTGATACAGTCGTCAGTTTTTATATAAATCGCTGCCAGGAAAAACTAGGTTTTATACCTGCAACTAGCAGTTCAGAAAGATTTAACTTTTAGGGCGGCATAGAAGCCCACCCCACAATAGTTTAGACCTATTGCAAAAGTCGCTAATTATCCTGCTTTGCCTCTGCGTTGCGTCTGTGATTTCCCTATCAATGATATCAAATGCGGTAGCATCGGAATTAAGATTAACCACCGCTTTCGAGACGGCAGTGCCGTTTCCCTACAATTAATAGCGGTAGGGAAACGGCACTGCCGTTTCCTCTATATCATGTCGCTCGTGCGGAAACAATATGAAAGATTGATGAAAAAAGTCTACTCTAATTGGAGTTCGCATCAAACAGTTGTCAAAACTTGCTCTCTCAACTTCCCGATTAATTCATTAACCCCCCCTGCATTCAAACGATAACTCAAAGGATGACCGATTAAATAAGCCGAACTTTCAAATAAAACATCAATTTCCACCAAACCATTTTCTCGCAAAGTTTTGCCAGTCGAAACCAAATCCACAATTGCTTCCGACATACCCGTAATCGGCCCCAACTCCACAGAACCGTAAAGCGGCACAATTTCCACCGGCAAATTCAAATTGTGAAAATATTCCCTCGCACAGTGTACGAACTTAGAAGCAACTCTACCGTGAGGAGGTAAATCCACCGTTCGCCGGTAAGAACTAGATTCCTTCACCGCCACAGACAGCCGACATTTGCCAAATTTTAAATCAATTAAATTGGCAACTTTCGGCTTTTTTTCCCGCAAAACATCATAGCCAGCAATCCCCAAATCCGCTTGACCGTATTCCACATAAACCGGCACGTCGTGCGTCCTTACTAGCAAAGCTTTGGCAGTGCCGGTCGGGTCATATATTTGAAGTTGTCGGTTAGAGGAATCGAGAAAAGCACTGAAGTCTAATCCAACCGATTTAAACAGCCGAATGCTATCTCCTAACAGTCCGCCTTTGGGAAGTGCAACAGTAATCATGTCAATTTTTAGAGTGTAAATTGCTCAATTTGGCAAGGGGGCGATCGCGGTACAAGCAGAAACAGCTTTTACCCAACTCAGAATAACACATAGAGTTCACAGCTAAAAATAAATTTCTGGTATTGCTCGATCCTTTGTTTGGGTATATATTATATTTAGTAAGTTTTGATTGAGTCACGTTTTTCAATGGCGGTCAGTATGGAAAATAATCAAGAGTTTGATAGTCAACAATTGGACAGAATATTTCACAGTGTAAACCCGGATCACCTCAAAAAAATTACAGTAGATGAAATCTTCTCAGGCAGTGGTGTAGAGGCAGAGGAAATGCACTATACAGTGACCGTACCTACCGCTAACGATGCCAAAATCCACAGAGACAGATCGTTAGATGCCAAATCAAGTGTGTTCGATACAGCCCCCCGATCGAAGTTTGCATAAAAAGGCGGAACGCTGGGAGGCTGTTAATGTAAAATGCTTGCAGAGGCTGGTGCAGACAACGCGGCGATCGCGCGTAAGCGTTGCCCTCGAAGAGGATCGTCATTCAGTCTCACGCCTTTGTTTATTCAACTCTAAAACTTAAAATTGCACGAACCATCGGAAATAGCTAACAGCTACATTATGACCAAATTGACTCTGGTAATCGGCAACAAAAATTATTCCTCTTGGTCGCTGCGCGCTTGGCTGGCGATGAAACAAGCTGGACTGGAATTTGCTGAGGTGAGAATTCCCTTAGACTGGCCGACAACCCATGAGGAAATTCGGCGCTATTCTCCCTCGGGAAAAGTGCCAGTTTTAATCCACGGCGACTTGAAAGTGTGGGAATCTTTAGCAATTTGCGAATACGTTGCCGATCGCTTTGCGAATGATTTGTGGCCGGCCGATGTAGCGGAACGGGCGATCGCCCGTTCCATCTGCGCCGAAATGCACGCAGGGTTCCAAAATTTGCGCGAAAATATGCCGATGGACTGTCGCAACCGCTATCCGGGAGAAGGGATGACTCTCGGTGTCGAAGCAGAGATCGATCGCATCTTTTCGATTGGGCGCGAATGCCGCCAAAAATTCGGGACAGGCGGCAATATGCTATTCGGAAAATTCACAATTGTTGACGCTATGTTTGCCCCCGTTGTCATGCGTTTTGTCACCTACGGAGTCAAATTAGATTCAGTAACAAAAGCTTATGCGGATGCGATTTTGGCCTTGCCTGCCATCCAGGAATGGATAGCAGCAGCTTGCAGCGAAACGGAAAGTATTCCACACATTAAAATCTAGGAAAAATCAGTTTACTTAACCTAAAATCTCAAATCTCAAATTTGAAATCAGGATGCGGATTCTTTTAGTTGATGATGAAGTTGAGTTAACTGACCCTTTGAGTCGAGTCTTAACCCGGGAAGGTTATACAGTTGATGTGGCATTTGACGGGGCAAGTGGCAGCAATTTAGCAATGCAGGGCAATTACGATTTGCTAATTTTGGATTGGATGCTACCGAGACAAACTGGACTGGCAATTTGCCAAAATTTGCGATCGCAAGGACGGAATACGCCAGTGCTATTTCTCACCGCCAAAGATACGGTAGACGATCGCGTACAAGGACTCGATGCCGGTGCAGACGACTATTTAGTCAAACCTTTTGAACTGCGAGAACTGCTAGCCAGAGTCCGCGCATTGCTGCGGCGGCCTCCTACTTTTGATGCCGAGGTTGCTGTCGGGCGGCTGCAAGTTGCAGATTTACAACTAGACTACGACAATCAATTAGCTTATCGGGGCGATCGCACAATTGATTTATCAGAAAAAGAATGTCAGTTGTTAGAATACTTAATGCGCCATCCCGGTCAATTGCTAACACACGAACAAATCCACCAGTATTTGTGGAGTGAAGCAGAAAAACCCAGCAGCAATGTATTAGCAGCTCAAATTCGCCTGCTGCGGCGCAAAATAGAAGCCCCGGGCGAATCTGTACTAATTCACACAGTCTACGGCAGAGGCTATCGCTTTGGAGAAGGAAATTAAAAATAATAGAAATTGTATAAAATTCCTTTTTCCTTCTTGCTTCTTCCTTCTGCTATATTATCTGCGATCGGGAAAGTGTGCCCCCTAAACTAGCCCTTGCCGATGTTGACAAACCAAAGTAATTACTGTCACCTCCGGCGGACAAAATAGCCTCCCGGGCGAATAAGTTCCCAAACCGCGATTCACGTACAGCAAATTACTCCCAACCTGATGCAAACCGCTAGCCCATTCCCAGTGAGTAACTACTCGATTGCCACCCGACAGATAAGGAATCCACTTTCGCACTGGTTGAGGAATCCAATAGCCAATTTTTCTGACCCAAGCGTACAAAGGGCCGATACCGGGAATAACGATTTGACCGCCGTGAGTGTGCCCAGACAACTGCAAATCAATCCGCCAATTTTGCAGCTTTTCAGCAGTATCAGGATTGTGAGACAATACAATCCGAGGAATCGCGGAATTTATTGATGCCATTACAGGTTCAGGCGCAAAATCTCCCGACCAAAAATCTGCCAACCCAACTAAAGCCAGTTCTGACCCCAAAGGATAGATTGCTTCGTTGTACAAAACCCGAATCCCGACGCTATTTAAAGCATTAGCAACCTCTCTTTTTGCCCCCGGCCAGTGGTGGTCGTGATTGCCCAAAACCGCGTAAATTCCCACCCGACTTTGCAAGTTTTTCAATCGCTGCACTAAGCCGTAAATAGGTGCCGGATCGTAGGTAATAAAGTCACCCGTTAACACAATCAGGTCGGGTTCGGCTTCATTAGCTGCAGCAATCGCCTCTTCTAGCAACCATTCCGACAGCCGCACCCCATCATAGTGAAAGTCAGTAAGCTGTACAATTTTAGTATCGGATAGATTTACTGGAAGATTGGCGATCGGTATTGTTAAATTCTCTACCCGCAATTTCCCAGTTAATAACCTGTGCATAAATCTAAGGTTTATTGACAGAGCGAAACCTCTAGCTTAGCAAATAAACAGGCAAGACTGCAAAACTAGATATTTTCCCCTCTTTCTTCTGCCATAGGACTAATGAGTGTTGGCGGCAGACTAATAACTACAGTATTGGACGCAAAAATTGGGATTAACTCACAAACATTGCAACAGAAATGCCCAATCTTCATTTCGGATTCCTAGCCAAATAGAGCTTCGGACTATAATTTTATTAAATTACTAGGGCATTCAACGAAAAAATAGATTGCTAAGCGACTGTTTAAGTTAACTTAAAATATAAACTATTTATTACATTTATTTTGAATTAATTATTGATAAATAGTTAAAATCCGTAAACTAGATGATAACTTAAATACAATAAATAGATTGATTTGGCAATATTATATTTATTAATATAAGTCAGTTTGTTAAATAGTTATAATTGTTTATAATGATGATTGTTTAACTCAATTTATTACTCGATTTAATAGAATTTAGACCGGATTTGCTCCGATGGTTTGATAACTACTAACTAAAGTTGAGTGCGCTAGAGTTACGATCGCACTAGCTAGCTAAATTGTCGATCGAATGCCACCCGTATTGTTTTGGCCTGACGCGCCCAACTACTAAAGCATTTTTATAATATTATGACTTGCGTAACAATCTGTTTAAAACGCGATCGCTCCTCTTCAGACTGGCATTCCCCGCCCCGCATCTATATTCTTTTGGCAATTGCTCAAATCTCAGACTTGCGCCACATCCCCAGAGAATCCCGCTACCACGGGAAGATTGCAGCTACCAAACAGTATATGGCTGCAACTTCGAGGGATTCTGTTTACTGCGTTAATTTCGCATCTTGCACCAATGTCAGCAACGGCCTCGCGTGTCCGTTCCACAAAAAATAAACTCTTGTGGCGCGGGTTAGAGGCCCGCCCGGATTAAGACTGTTGCGACGTGTGCAATATCAGAGTTTATCTTCAAACCATCAATTCACGCCCGCGATCGCCCATCTCTCCCCTCTCATCAGCTTTCCTAATCGCAGTCATCAGTTTAACTGTCGCCAAACCCCTTTACAAACCTTAACAACACCGTTAATAATATAAACATCATCCGAACATTGACAAATTCATACGCAATCATAAAACCATGACCGCAACCTTAC
>JAICRN010000689.1 GCA_025937335.1 Microcoleus sp. TY_ISSM_2_bin.22 | reverse complement strand
GCACTCCGTCAAAGACGAGGTACGCAAGGAGAGGAAAATTCCCAACTTAACTCAGGAGAAAATTCCCCCACTGCGAATTCTAAATTGCCGAAGGTCGATCGCTTTTGGGAATACAATCAGCAGCTAGAATCATCTCTAGTAGTAATTGTACCCCCACCCAGCAGCGAAACAGTATTAGATATCTTAGGCCCAATTCCCATCGCAACCGACGCAAAAGGAACCGCTAGCAAACCATCGCCCGCATCCGAGGTGCTAAAGCAGCATTTTGCCAAAATTTATCAAGCAGTTAGCCAGCAAGCAGTTTTAGCAGCACTAAAACGGGGCGAAGCAGATTAACTTTTTTTGTTGAGCTATAGCCCTTGGGGCTACAATTTCTAATTGCGTTTAGCAGTAGAAGGCGGGTTTGTGAAGCGCAACCAAGTTGCCAAAGTGGCTACGGCAAAGATTGAAGCCAAGCTAAAAGTTAAGAAAGTCTCAAATGCTGACATAAGGCTGTTCCAATTTGGTGAACGAAGGAATCTTGCTACTAATTTTTATATCAGCATCGATCGAGCTTTTCAACCGATCGCGCACAAAGTTTTTAATGCTTAAAGCTTTGTAACATTCCATCAAACAACATTACAATCATTTCAGATTATTGATAACTCCGATTAATTCCTGGGGGCGTTCGATCAAAAAATCGGGATTGTGTGCCGCCAAAGCTGACCGAGAATTAAAACCCCAACCGACAGCAATTACTTTAATTTTAGTTTTTTTAGCTGCTTCTATATCTCTAATCTCATCTCCTACATAAACGACTTGTTCGGGATTAATTTTTTGTTTATTTAACCACCGATTAATTACTTTATGTTTGCCAAAAGTTGTTCCTGAATAAATAAAATCAAAGGTATCTTGCAACCCATATTTTTCCAGCGATCCCAAAACATTTTCTCTAGAATTAGAGGTAATAATACCCAGTTGAAAACCGTTGTTTTTTAACTCTAACAAAACTTCTTTAATCCCGTAAAATAAATGAATATTCGGAATTTCACTCCGCAACTCTGCTTTCAGTTTCCTAATTAGCAGCGGGAATTTGAAGATGGAAATTCCAGAATACATCAGAATTTGCCAAGAATTTAAATTGCTAAGTTGAGCCAGTTCCTCTTTTGTTGCCGACTTAAAGCCCAATTCAACTGACAAACGGTTGGTTATGCTCAGAAGAATATCGATGGTATCTGCTAAAGTACCGTCAAAATCAAAAATAATTACTTTGGTCATTGGACAATAGCAAATAAGGAACTGTGAATCATACCATTTTAGATTTTAGATTTTAGATAGGAATGATTTACTCGATAATGTATGGGTTTTCGGTGCGCCCACAAGCACCCTACGGCTATTATGTATAGGGTAAGGTGCTGATGAGCGCACCGGAAGGGCGAACATCTCAACTTTTAATGATTAATTTGATTTGCCCTGGCATTTCGCCGCAGCATTTTGGGTTTAATGCGCCGCAACGCCGAAGCTGTAAATCGGCGGTTCCACTCTTCGTCGGAGATGTCGGCTAATTCTGCAAGTGTCGGCGCTATGTTTTCAGGATAAGGCTCAAACTCTGCAACATCAGTTGGTTTCGCAAATCGCTGATTCCAAGGACAAACATCCTGACAAATATCGCAACCTGCTACCCAACCTTGTAAATTAGATGCAATTTCGTCGGGCAATTTTTCGGCTCGATTCTCGATCGTGTGATAGGCTATACACCGATCGGCATTCACCACAAAAGGCTCAGTAATTGCCCCCGTCGGACACGCCTCAATGCAGCGAGTGCAAGTACCGCAATGTTCCGTATGGGACTCATCCGGCGCTAACTCCAAATTAGTCAAGATTTCGCCCAAAAACACCCAAGAACCGTATTCGCGCGAAATTACGTTACCATTTTTGGCAATCCAGCCAATCCCGGCACGCTGCGCCCACATTTTATCCTGAATCGGCCCGGTATCAGCATAATACCGCGCTTCAATTCCCTCACCTTGCGATCGCAGCCAATTTGCCAAAACCTTCAGTTTTTTGTGCAGAATTTTGTGGTAATCTCGTCCCCAGCCGTAGCGGGAGATTTTAGCATATTCGGAACCGCCCGGGCGTTGGTGAGGTGTGTAGTAATTGATGGCGACACATATTAAGGACTTCACCTCTGGCATTGAAGCGCGAATATCCTGCCGCTTCGGGTTAGCCATCCATGCCATATCCGCCTGATAACCTTTATCCAACCATGCCTGCAACCTTTGTGCCTCCTTGTCAGTGCCCTCGTCTACCAAGGCTATCCCGACTTTGTGAAATCCCAACTCCTGGGCTTTTTGCTTCACCAAAATGCTGCTAATTGGCGCTTTCATTTGACACCAGGCTAATATTTACCTTTTGTATTGACTATTTGGATTTTATATGATAAGCAAAGCGATTTTAACGATCGGCTTCCTAAATAAACTAATTCGGCACACCGTCTAGTGACGCCGATCGCAATTTACCCAACCATTGATTATAGTTTTGTAACTCAGCTATATGTAATTTATATTTGCAAAAGTTAACAAAACGTTACATGATTTTAAGCAAGGCAGCTTGAGAGTCCCTAACTCAAGTACCTCACTACAACCACAAATCTCACAAAATAAACATGGCAGTTAGTATTCAATCAGCTCAATCTATTTTTTCCAACACCGAGATTGCTAGCATTGTTCCGGCTACCACCGAAGCGTTCTACAAACTCAGCGTAGAAGACCAACTGGCACTGCTCTGGTATGCCTACACCGAAATGGGCGTTTCCATCACCGCCGCCGCCCCAGGAGTAGCCAGCATGACGCTTGTCGAAGGCGTCCTCAACGATATTAAGCAGATGTCGCCGGCTGAGCAAAGCAAAACCATGTTTGACCTAGCCAGCAACGCCGACACCCCGATCGGGCGGATTTACACTTCCTTGCGCGTCAACACCAAACTCGGTTTCTGGTACGAGTTGGGACAGTTGATGAAACAGGGCCTTGTCGCTCCGATCCCCGCTGGCTATCAAATGTCTCCCG
>JAICRN010000403.1 GCA_025937335.1 Microcoleus sp. TY_ISSM_2_bin.22 | reverse complement strand
GGTCGTTCTTTTATTTTTAGAAGAATTTGACTCAACTTTTGTAGAATGAATTACAAAAACCCCACCGACAAAGCTTTTAAGATCTTTATGCTTTGATACTCCATAATTAAATGTTGCTTTTTTTGTTATATGGTGGGAATATTTGTAATTTTCTGTCTCGGTTTTAATAATGCGAATTCCTAAAGCCTTAACAGAAGTGCTAAAAACACTTTTTTCGGCAAAATAGGCTTGCTGACGTTTGTTGATTAAGCTAATATACATTCTGGGTTCCCATTGCTTGTTGTTCCTAAGCTTAACCTGAAAGGATGGCGCAACTACCGAAGCTAATACTCCAAGCACCATTAAAAACACTAAGTATCCACCAACATTCGATGCAAGGCTAGCTGATTTAGAATTTTGTTGACTCATAGTTTTGTCTCCTCTCTGTTTGTTGTAAAGACTTTAGTCCGGTAAATCTCAATTGAATGCCGATTTGATATTGGTAATCGACTGTCATGATCTAGCATCTAGTGATAACCGTGTCTCACTTCTGTGGTGCCTGTAGCACAAGCAATGTTACCATTTTGATTGGTGGGTTCTGGCGGTTTAATTGTACCCGCAGAATCAGCTTTGCACAATATAGATGTGGTCGTTATTTTATTTTTATAAGCATTTAATTCAACTTGTGTAGCAGGAATTACAAAGACACCACCGACATAGCTTTTAAGGTCTTTTTGCTTTGAAACTCCATAATTAAATGTTGTTTTTTTTGTGGTCACAAGGGAATATTTGTAATTTTCTGTCTCGGTTTTAATGCCAATTCCTAAAGCCTTAACAGAAGTGCTAAAAACACTTTTTTCTGCCAAATAGGCTTGCTGACCTTTGTTGATTGATCTAACATAGTCTCTGGCTTCCGCTTGCTTTATGTTCCTAACCTTATTCAGAAATGATGGTCTAACCAGCAAAACAAATATTCCAATCACGACTAAAAGCACTAACCATCGACAACCATTAGATTCAATGCTAGCTGATTTAGAACTTTGTTGACTCATTGTTTTGTATCCTCTCTGTTTGTTGTAAAGACTTTAGTCGGGTAAATTTCAATTGAATACCGATTTGATATTAGTAATCGACAGTCATTATCTTGGGTATAGTTAGATTATCTGCTCCGTTTTGTTGTGCCTTTACCACAAGCAACTTTACCATTTTTATAGGTGGGTTCCGCTGGTTTAATTGTACCGGGAGAATCAGATTCGCACAATATGGACGTTGTAGTTTTTTCCTCTTTATCAGCATGGGGATCAAAGTTTTTAGCAGGAAGCAGAAAAACACCACCGACATAACTTTTTAAGTCTTTTTCCTTGGATACTCCATAATGAAATGCTGCTTTCTTAGTGGCACGAATTGAATACTTAAAATTTGTTGTCTCTGTTTTAATGCCAAGTCCTAAAGCATCAAAAGAAGTAGCAAAAGCACTTGTTTCTATAAATACGGCTTGCTGGGCTTTGTTCATTGCGCTAACATACTGTTTGTTTTCGGATTGCGGTGCCTTCCCACCCTGATTCAGAAATGATGGCAGAGCGATCGCGCTAATTACTACAATGCCCATTAAAAGCAATAAGCATCCGCAACCGCCATAAGCTGCATGGCTAATACTTGATTCTTGATATTTAGTCATGTTTTGTCTCCTTAAAGGGTATATACAATGCGAATTAAATTCAGTGAGGCAGAGCCTTTGGATCTGCGTTACCAGGCTGTGCCTGGTAACGAGGAAAAGGAGGAAATACTAATCTCTAAGCTCGCAGCTTTTGTACTTCTTTCCGGTCAATGGATGTTGGCTGAATCACTTTACTGCCGATCGCAAAATCGCGCAATTCCACTCTCGTAAACTTCACCCCCCAAGGATCTGTCGTTGTATCCAACTCCTGCACTAAAGCATTATTGATTTCATTTCGAGCCGTGTAAAGTTCCTCTACAGCTAATGTCGCAATGTGAGTCCGAATAGAAAGAATGAGCATATTTAACATCGCTTCCTTGAGATTCTGCACCTTGTAGGAAGCTTTTTCTAAGTCAATTATGCGCCAGTACACAATAAATTCAACCGTGACAGCAACCCGATCGCGCGTCGTGCATTCTTGCGGTGACAGTCTTAAAATTTGCTCGCGCAGTGTTTGTTTATAGGCCACTGTTTCGACAAAGGGAATCAAAAATGTCAAACCAGGTTCGAGTTTCTTGCGATCGTACTTTCCAAAGATTTCAACTAAAGCCTCATCTCCTTGACGGACGATTTTGACGCTGTTGGCTAATGATACTCCGGTGATTGCAAACAACACCATCAAAAAATACTGATACATAGTGAATCTCCTGGTAATTTTAAGCCGTGAACTAAAGAGGAATTGAGGTAGCGGCTGAGGTTTAGCTGTTGATGTGAATTAATCTGTCAGGTACAACAATCAGCGTGTTTCCTTCGCGGCGCAAAACGTAAACTTTTTGTCTGGGTGCGATCGGCCCTTGGGAATCTTCATTGCGAGCTTTCCACGAAGCCCCTTCATAAATCACCATTCCGGTTTCTCCGGGAAAAATTTCGGAGATTGTTGTCGCTTCAGTTGCTTCGGGAATCACAAACTTTTTGCGAACAATAAAAATCGGTCGAATCCAAATGCTCAGAGCGAGGGCTATCCCCATCCAGTAGAAGATTTGCCAGTCAAAATCTTCATACATTATGTTCGCCCAACTAAACTGAAATGCTACAGATCCTCTCCACAAAATAAATGATTCAATTAAAGCCGAAGCTCCCATCATTAGCAGGTAAAATCTGTATTTTTGGGGCTGAGTTTTGATGATTAATAGCTCCATCGCACTAAGCACTACTCCGAGCAGTAACCAGAATAGGGGCGGGGTGAAGGCGAAACCTGGTTGATTAGTGACTGACGCCAGCGACCAAATTAGGATAGAATACACAATGCTTTTACCTCGTTGTGATGGGATTCAACCTTGTTATTTCTAATCTAATCAGGTGGCTATTTGAGTTGGCGACTGAGTTATTTGAAAATTCATCGACTTTTCATCGACTTTTCATCGACTTTACAGACAGTTGGCATTTATGATGGTTTCAGTGTCTTGATTGTGATAAGCAATGCCACGATCGCTAAGGGTGCGCGAAGAGTGCATTCGCGCAGTTAAATCCTGTCTCCTGAGAAATGGCTTTCCCAGTCAGAAAATCCTGGCTGAGGATTTAGGGATGGCGCAATCTACTGTCAGCCATTTTCTGAATGGCAAACCTGTGGATTATGCCAATTTCATCGAAATTTGTCGCGGATTGGGGCAGGAATGGCGCGATATAGCCGATTTTGAGGCGAATTCAGAGCCAGAGGAGGTACTGCTTGTCAGGGCAAAAGTAGCGATCGTCTTCGAGGGCTTCGCCAACGCCAACGCCCGATCGACCTCAAACAACACCCTTTCCCAGCAGTTACACCAAGCTTTGAGGGCGGGAGGCCACGAAGTCTTTTTTATTAACAACAGCAGCGATTCAGGCTCATATTTAAAGGGTTTCGATTATTTGCTGTTGCTGATTTCCGAAGAATCTGCCGCTAGCGAAATGATATTGGAACAAGTGCGGCTAGCCAAAGAATCGCACAATTTAACGGCTCACAAACCAGCGATTTTACCGATTTTAGTTGAATTAAATACACCGCTTTCCTTTGATTTGCTGAGCTATTTGGTAGGAATTCAGCCCTGGCTGTGGCGCGGTGCTGGCGACTCATTTAAGTTATTATCACAAATTTTAACCATTATCAAAGAAGGTCGCACATCGTTAACTGCCGACCATGAATTAGCTGTACAATGGAACGCAATTAGTAGCACAAAACAGTCAATAATTCAACCCCTGCCAGCAGCGCCGCCAGAATTGCCGGGAGGACAAGTTGAAATAGCTTCTCGTTTTTATATCGATCGCCCTCCGATCGAATCCCGCTGTTACGAGACGATCGCCCAACCGGGAGCGCTCATCCGCATAAAAGCACCCAGACAAATGGGCAAAACTTCCTTAATGGCGAGGATTTTGCATCACGCAGAAGTGCAAGGTTCTCGCACGGTAGCGCTGAGTTTTCAGCTAGCCAATAGGAAAATATTCGCTAATTCCGATACATTTTTGCAGTGGTTTTGTGCTAGCATCGGTCAAGAGTTAGGAATGCTGGAGCAGTTGCCCAAGTGTTGGGAATTAGCCGATTTAATTGGCAGCAATCAGTGCTGCAAGGCTTATTTTGAACAGTATTTGCTGTCAGAATCATCCCCACCTCTGACGTTAGGCTTGGATGAGAGCGATCGCCTGTTTGAGTCGCCGGAAATTGCCGACGACTTTTTTGGGTTGTTGCGAGCTTTGCACGAAGAAGCAAAACGGCGAGATATTTGGAAAAAATTGCGTTTGATTGTGGTGCATTCGACGGAAGTTTACATCCCGCTGGATATGAATAAATCGCCGTTTAATGTGGGGTTGCCCATTGATTTGCCTGAGTTTAATTCGCAGCAAGTGCAAGATTTGGCACATCGGCACGGATTGAATTGGAGTGGGAATGAAGTTGGAGAATTGATGGGGTTAGTGGGCGGAAATCCTTATTTAGTGCGGCTAGGAATGTATCATATTTCGCGTCAAGATGTGACTTTAGATCGGTTAGTGAAAGAATCTGCAACTGAAGCGGGAATTTACAGCGATCATTTGCGGCGACATTTATGGAATTTAGAGAAATATTCGGAATTAATGGAGGCGATGAGAGAGATTGTGAGTGTTTCCCAGCCAGTTAAATTGAGGTCAGAATTGGGGTTTAAGTTAAATAGTATGGGGTTGGTGAAATTGGATGGAAATCATTGCATTCCGAGATGTCGGTTGTATCAGGAGTATTTTGGCGATCGGCTATAAGCCCAGAGAAACCGGGTTTCTGAGGAAAAATCTCAGGTTGATTGCCAAGTCTTGGCCAGAAACCCGGTTTCTAACCCTGGGATAACTCCAGAGAAACCGGGTTTCTGAGGAAAAATCTCAGGTTGATTGCCAAGTTTTGGCCAGAAACCCGGTTTCTGTCACAGGTGTGTGTTGCGTAAGTCCCAGAAAAGTCGATGAGAAGTCGATTAAAACTCACTCAAGTTCTCAAATAGCCACGTGATTTAATAAAAATAGAGTAGAAGCAAGGCGCAGTAGGTGAGGTTTGCAAGCCCCACCGCACTCAATGGACTGGATGAAAACGACGCTCAAAATAACTTGCTTGTTTTTCTTGGCACCGACTGTTCGATTAGGCGATATTAGACAAGCTACGCCTGCACTCGCTGTTTGACTCTAGAATCCCCATGTGTTTACGCTGGGGAGTATGTCAATCACTTGAAAACTACTCTGCTAACACATTTGGACAACTACCATGCAGCTTAAAAAAAATCCTCAACTCGATGCACTCAACAAACAAGCAGTATCGAGAACAACCATGCAGCTTAAGACAAACCCTCAACTCGATGCACTCGATAAAAAAGCGGAATCTTCAGAAAAAAATATTCTCCCTGACAAAAAACGTAAATCATGGGTAGGAATCTTACTGAGGATCACTTTTATTTACTTTCCTCTGGGCAGCAT
>JAICRN010000630.1 GCA_025937335.1 Microcoleus sp. TY_ISSM_2_bin.22 | reverse complement strand
GGCAGTTTAGCAGGACTGTTGGCCTCTAGAGTATTAGCACAACACTTCGACCGAGTAAGTATTGTTGAAGGGGATTTTTTTCCAGAAAAACCCGCACCTCGCCCCGGTATTCCTCAATCCCGTCAGCTTCACGTCCTTTTAAATCGGGGAAAAATCATCCTAGAAGAGTTTTTTCCCGGCTTGGAAAAGGAACTGGTAGCAGCAGGTGCTCCTAGTTTAGATCCGAGGTCGATCAAGTGGTTGACTCCGGCGGGTTGGGCCCCGCACTTTAGCCCGGATGTAAATGATTTAATTATGTTCAGTCGGGATTTACTTGATTGGCAAATTCGCCGCCGCTTGGCTGAAAATACGAACGTGCATTTCCTAGAAGGAGGGAAAGTAACGGGGTTGCTGGCGAATGCCTCGCGCGCGGAGATTGCTGGCGTGTCGGTGCGTTTTCGCGATCGCCACAACCAGGCTAACATCCATGAAGAAAATTTGTATGCAGATTTAGTAGTCGATGCTGGTGGCAAAGTTTCCAAAACACCTCAATGGTTGAAAAGTTTGGGCTATGAACCTCCGCAAGAAACCACTATCAATGCTTTTGTCGGCTATGCCAGCCGCATCTATGAAGGCAGCGGTAAATTGTCAGGAACTGCGCCAGTATTGGTGTCAACAGCACCGCCATTTCGCTCCCGCGGCGGTGGAATTGTTCCGATCGAAGGCAATCGCTGGCTGGTGATTCTCTTCGGGGGCGATCGCGATTATCCCCCCGAAGACGAAGCAGGTTTTCTAGAATTTGCCCGCAGTCTGCCAACCCCGACAATTTATGATGCAATTAAAGACGCAGAAGCAATAACACCTATTTATAGTTATCGAGGTACAGAAAACCGTTTGCGACACTACGATCGCCTCTCCCGCTATCCTGAAAATTTGGCAGTTATCGGTCATGCCGTTTGCGCTTTCAACCCGGTTTACGGTCAAGGAATGACGGTTGCTGCACTGGATGCTCAGATGCTAGATAAATGTTTGCAAAAGCAAAGAGAGCGGTATCCAGAAGGCGATTTAACAGGCTTTGCGCGACAATTTCAACAAAAACTAGCAAAATTACACACTACTCCTTGGACGTTTGCCATCAGTCAGGATTCCCGCTATCCGGGAAGTGAAGGTGCAAAACTAAACCTCGCTACGCGGCTGACAATTGGTTACATGGATCTGGTGTTAAAAGTGATGGTCTCAGATGCTAAAGTTTGTCAAGCATTTTTGCAAGTTATGCACATGAATGAGTCGCCGGTTGTACTTTTTCATCCCAGTATTGCGGTTAAGGCGATCGGGCAATTAGTCACCGGAAGGCAGAAGGCAGAATAAAAATAAATAGTTTATACAGAATCAGGTTATTTTTGCCAATTCTATTGGCTCACTGCCAATAAAGGGAGATAAACGCAGACGAATATAAATTAATCTGCGTTTATTTAACCTAATATTATGTCCCCTCGAACCTGCACGATCGAAAGCGTAACTTGGGCGACTGACGTTTTTAGCTATTTGAGGTAATAAGATGGGTAAAATCTGATTTTATACCCCAATCCTCGATTTTTGAAACAAATTATTATTAGATTTATTTCAAAAATTGTTTGCAGTCAGGAATTCGCCAAAAAAACTCACTCAAAAAACTGTTTTTTTTACCCATATTCCTTGCAGTTCACGCTATATTGTTGTAAAAAAAATCGGTTTCTGGATCGATATATATCTGTGCACTTCTCAATTTCCAGCCAAACAATCTAATTGTTCTTGCATTTGGGCGGTAACTAAATCGAAACAAGCATCGACATAATCGCGATCGCGCGCCGCCTCATCTCCGTACCTCTCAAATACAATCGGTTTGCAGACGCGAGTCCGAATTTGCACCGGTAAAGGCAGGTTCGGCAAAGGCCCAATACTCAGTCCCCAAGGCAATCCCAAGTACACCGGAAATACCACCGGGTCGATGCCCAAAAACCAGGGCATTCCCCATTCGTGCAATTGCTTAACTTGTTCGTACAAATCTGCCAAAACTATCAGCGTATCGTGGGCACCGTGCGAGATAATTGGTAAAATTGGCACTTCTTCTCGCAATGCTAATTTAATAAATCCCTTGCGTCCGGCAAAGTAAATTTTATTGCGCAAGTGATAGGGGCGAAAAGTATCTTCTGCGCCGCCCGGATAGACGAGAACCGGGGCATTTTTTCGCAAAGCTGCGATCGCCATTTTCGGATGCGCCTTGATGGCACCGCACTGAACCGCCATGCTAGCAACATCAGGAGAAACCTTCCAAACTGTCGGGTGCATCAATCCGTAGGCCAAGCGTTCCGTGCCGTACCTGCGGAACCATTCGTATAGGAACATAAACATATCTGGAGCCGCGAGCCCCCCGTTGTGAGAACCGACAACGAGCATTTTGCCGTTCGCGGGGACGTGGTGCCAGCCATCGGTTTGTACGCGAAAATAGTAGCGGTACAGCCATTCCCAGATGGGCAGCAAAAGTTTAATGAAGTCGGGATTGCGATCGTCCAAAGATAAACCGTCAAATGGATAGGTGGATGATTTACCGTCTTTTTGGTTAGTAGTTTTTGTCACTGCAAAATTATTTAACGTTTTGGTCATTATATAGCAGAAGGAAGATGGAAGAACGAAGACCGAAGTTTCAATCAACCCTTTATATTCCCGCAATTAAGAACTTCATAAACGTCGGGCGAGGTTGCTATATCAATATAATTAAATCAGAATTTACGCCAATATGTGGTTTCTGAGTGGGTTCGCAGGCAGGTTTTGTTCGGAGTTTTTGTACTTGTTGTCTATTTTGTGCGCAAACCCGCCCACCAAATTATATGGTTTCGGAGATTGTGTGCGGGATGTCAATATATAATAGTTAACACACAACTAATGACTAATCACACTTGAGTAGAAAAGTCAATACCGTTTCATCAATTCCCTTGAGTTTGAGTGGCTTATATTTAATAATTCGATTTTCCTCCACATAATCTGCAACCGCCGCCGAAAGTAGCACAGTGTTTGGTTGCGCCACCTCTTGCAAGCGGGCGGCAATATTGACGCTCGGTCCGATCGCAGTATAATCCGAGCGGTCGGGGCCGCCAAACATCCCCACCACCGCAGTACCCTGGTGAATGCCGCAGCGAAACCGCACCGGCTGCACCCCATTGTCCCCAACAATTCCCTGCTCCAACCAGCGCTTGTTAAGCTCCTTGAGAGCTTGCAGCATTTGCTCAGCAGCAGCTACAGCGCGGCGTACTTGCTCGTTAGGCGTTAGTTCCTCCGGCGCGCCAAAGAAAGCCATTACCGCATCTCCGACAAACTTGTCCACCGTACCGCCGCTGTCAAAAATAGCCTTAGTCATTGCCGCCAAATATTCATTCAAAAGCTCAGCTACCCGGCGCGAGCGCAGCGTATTTGCCATTTCCGTAAAACCGACAATATCGCTAAACAAAATAGTAATCAAT
>JAICRN010000565.1 GCA_025937335.1 Microcoleus sp. TY_ISSM_2_bin.22 | reverse complement strand
TGAGCAGGTTCAGCACAAGGGCGATCGTATTTATACCGACCAACCAAGGGCTGATTTCTGGTGCTCCCACCGCCAAAGGGTACAAGAACATCGTGGGTGCTGGTACGATGACCCAGAGACTGACAAATAGCGCGATCGTACTCACGAACCAAGGGATAAATTGCGAGACCAAGAAAGCTGCTAATAAGGGTAACTTTTTGCGGTTATTCTTGCGGATCATCGGATTTTCGCAGCCTAATTTTTAATAAGTTTAAACTAATCTCGCGGTTTTTATTGGTAAGTCGATCGCCTCTAACATTTTACCAAACCAGCAGCTTCATTGACTCCGACATCCTGGGTCGATCGAAAATGCTTTGCATCGTTGTATTTTCATCTTTGACGTTGTTCGCTGTTTCTGGGAATGTTAAGCTGAGGTTCTCTGGCTAAACTAGCTCTATGGGCTCTTACTCATCAAAAGTTTGGCTATTATTCCGATTTTGGTAGTTAGACAAAGACAGCACTTAGGCACGGGTGTGGAGAAACCTGGTTTTTTTAGGAGTCTATTTCGTTGCACTAGGTGATTCCATAAAAAAACCAGGTTTCTGGTTTCTTTACTGACTCGTTAAGTCTCGAAGCTTATCTCGAAAATAACAGAAGCTTGGTGACAAATTATTATCTACGTCCATGTGGGGAGGAATATTGTTAGCCCAGTTTGTCTTCTCTAAACCAATTGCTTGCCAACCTTGTTTAGATAATTTTTGTTTGCCACCGGAAAACACCGCATCAGCTAACTTCTCCCACGTCCCACAGATACTATCATTGGTGTAAGAATTTAGGACTCCTTGTTTGGCTTTCGGATAAGCTGCCTTAACTGCTGCTAAATCGCCTAGATACCATGCTTCTCCTTTTTCAATTGCTATGCAAAATTGCGTCTTTGGCGGAAGATTACACTTATCTACAATATCTAGTAGTTCTCTGCGAAACGTACTGAGGCATCGGTCATCAAGATCGCAAATTACAATGATGACAGCAGGGCAATCAGGAGGATATTGAGAGAATGTTTTGCCGTAGCCTTGAACAAGTCGCGGAAGCTGGTCGAGCAGAATTCGTTTTTTGGTTTCAGAAGCAGATTTTAAACCTTTAGGAATATGTCCAATTCCTTTGTAAGGATGGATCTCAAATGTGTGTTGTTCGGTGCTAATAATCTTTGGTATAAGAATTTCAAGAGCAGTTTTTCCAGAAATATCCTCGACAAGTATCACAAAGTGCATTTATTTACCTTTTATCTAGATAATCGCTGTACCAAAGTCCGCCAAGGGGCAATCCTTCAGAAACAAGGTTATTAATGAGAGAATCTTCGCTAGCTCGTCTGATTGTAGAAAAACCATCCTCGCCCTTTTCAAGTACCCAAACCTCTTCAGGTTCAAGAGCATCTACAAAATAGGGTTGATGTGTTGTAACAAATACTTGCGATCCACTTTTTCCAGATGTAGCGTGTTCTCGAAATTCTCGGGCTAGAGTTTCTAAAAGCTTATGGTAAAGTCCGTTTTCTGGTTCTTCAATGCACAAAAATGGCGGTGGTGAGGGGTCTTCTAAAAGAAGGAGATAGGCAAATACCTTCAGTGTTCCGTCTGACATTTGTTGAGCATAAAACGGTTCTTGAAAACCTCGATCGTTGAACTGCAGCAAAAGTCTACCGTCTGGACTTTTTGTGGTGCTAATCTTTTCCACCCCTGGAATCTTACTAGATATTTTTTGCATAATTGATTGGAATTTCTTAGGATGCTCTCTCTCCATAAATTGAACCACATTTCCTAGATTATCTCCATGAATATTCAAATGTTTTTGTGGCCCAGCCAGAGGTAAGCTACGGGCAGCATCTGGTGTGAAATAGCTGAGATACCATCCTTCGATAAATCTACGAAATGCGGAAATTCTTGGGTGTTGTTTGAGCGCTCCCAAAGTAGCAATTCCCAATTTTCGCTTGTCGTCAAGTTCAACTATTTCCGTTTCATTACTTTCTTCTGATGTCTCACCTATCTGGATGTTTTCTATTAAATTATTTACATCCAATTCTCCTCGATCTTCATCAACTAGCTGGCCTCCTTCTTCACCTTTCCATGCTACACCTTTACCTTCATTTAGAATCAAAAAAGAATAAGGTTGTCCTTTTTTTTCGTTTTTTCTCCGTTGTCTAAGTCTTTCTTTTTTTACATATGGTCTGTCATAAGGGTCAAGGTCTATTGCCAACTCATAGGTGATTGGTCGAGCGTTACCATCCTCTTTATAGTAAATCTGAAACTCAATACTTCCCTTTTGTCCTTGCGATCGAATTCTCTCGAAACCTCCCCGCCCATTGGCATCACAGGCTTCTTCGACTCCCCCTTTCAAGCAGTCTGCAAGAAAGCCAAAAGTGTCGAAAAGCGTGCTTTTCCCAACACCATTTTTACCGATAACGGCTATCATTGGCGTTAGTGGCTTGGCATTTTGCGTATTCCACAGCTTGCCCATAGTAATATCACGCAGCGAGCGGTAATTTATTACCCTAAATCCTTCTATTTTTGCCACTTAAGTTCCTCTGCTCTATTAGGAATGTTATAAGTTACTCTAACCATATAACAATTCAGTAACTCTAACATTATACTTGATTCGCATCTTTTCCGGGTTCAAAATCTAGAATGGTATCCATTGCTGAATCTGCCCAAAGCAGAAACCGATCGTTCTGAGATGTTGCACCCTCCTCAATAAGCTTGTTATGAACAGGCTTTCCGGCCTGTGAAGCGAAGAGTGAATTTTCTCGCTTCACAGGCCGGAAAGCCTGTGAAGCGAGAATGGTGCAAAATGTGAGATTGTTCCCACTTCCTCCAAATCTACAATTGTCAAAACTGCATTGTTGTATCGCTCGCCAAATGTAGCATTTCCCGTGGGATTAGTTAGATATAAATTAACCGTTTCGTCAGCTTCGTCGATCGCGTCATCGGCGATCGGAATAGTAACAATTTTTAGTGTCGTATCGCCAGCGGTAAAATTAATCGCGATCGGCGTCTTGGTGCAGTCAGCAGCAGCAGCAGTGGCATCCGTCAGCCTCAGCGTTGCCCCAACTGCATCTTGCAGCCATAACTTTCTCCCTTGCCGCCTGGTGTGTGCTAGGTTAGGCTTCGATCTGTGTGGTTGAATGATTAATTTTTGCCATCCTTTGCGAGGGCTTCCCTTCGGATCGCTTCGCTAACGCTAAGGGGCGATCGCTAATCAACTTGCTTCTAAACCAGTTTATTTCCTAAGAGCAAAACCGACAAGGGGAATAAAATCAGGCGTTTAACCAACAAAATGCCTTGCAGCAGTGATTGACAGTAAAAAATTAGGTTAAAATAGGGAAAAGTCAGGGTAACTTTCCAATGCAGGAACAACTGCTCTCTTGCAAGCATCTGCATACTTACGTATATGGGTACTTACCCGTCGATCCCATGAACTCAGAATTAGAATTATCTTGGAGCAAAACCAAAGAATCTGCCGATCGCATTTTTGCTCAAAATACCGGCAAACATCTCAGCGACATCGAAATGAAAGTCCTTCAAGGTTCCTGGGAAGGCAAAAGTTACGATGAAATCGCCAAAACTTACGGCTACAGTGCTGAATACCTCAACAAAGATGTCGGCAATAAATTGTGGCACAAGCTTTCAGAAGCCTTAGCAGAAAAAATTACGAAGAAAAATTTTAAAGAAGCTCTGAGGAGATTTGCATCGCAAGAGTCCACTCAATATATTAACACCAACCTGCTCTTACAACCACTGGCTGCGGCAAATTTGCAGTTTCCCGAAGGCTCGGTATCATTAGATTCTCCTTTTTATGTGGAGCGTTGCAACATTGAATATTTGTGCTGCGAGACAGTTGTGAAACCCGGTTCGCTGATTCGGATTAAAGCACCGGAAATGATGGGCAAAACTTCACTGATG
The DNA here is from genome assembly GCA_025937335.1 of Microcoleus sp. TY_ISSM_2_bin.22. Lineage (GTDB taxonomy): Bacteria > Cyanobacteriota > Cyanobacteriia > Cyanobacteriales > Microcoleaceae > Microcoleus. The sequence goes on along the minus strand of JAICRN010000565.1, from coordinate 170 downwards.
AACCGAATTTTAGCTGGCGCTGTTCGGGAAAACTATCACGCAGTTTATCTCGATTTGAGCGCCGCCGACCGAGGAATATTAACCAATCTGGATAAATTTCTGCGCTGGTTGTGTTTGATGGTAAGCCGACAGTTAAAGTTAGAAAATAAGTTAAACGAATATTGGGATAC